>JAVBJY010000220.1:0-6675 GCA_031546735.1 Eubacteriales bacterium | reverse complement strand
CGCCTGCGATATTTTCTGTAAAGTATTGCGGGTATTTTAATTTGCCCACGTCATGAAAATATCCGCCTACCCGCGCAAGCGCCGCGTTTGCGCCGATATCATAGGCAGCAGCCTCAGCAAGGTTGGACACAATCAAACTATGGTGATAGGTGCCGGGTGCTTCGATCATGAGTTTTCGGATCAGTTTGTTGTTGGGGTTCACAAGTTCTAAAAGTTTGACAGACGTAACAATGCCAAACACGGCCTCCCAAAAAGGCAAACTACCGATGGACAAAATTAATGTTAATAATCCGCTGATGAGTGCATAAAGTATATGGTGGGGCAACAGCGTTGTGGCTGATTTTTCGAAGAACAAGGTCATACCGGTGATCATAACTGCACTGACCATCGCATTGATCACACCAGCGAATATAATCTGATTTCGCTCGTTTGTATAGCCTGTGACCAACGGGGTGAAGATACCGGTAAGGGCAAAATAAGTGAAAAACTGCAAATCGCCTTTATAGATGAGCAAGCAAATAAAACTGACCGCAAGGTTTAAAATAATGGCGGCACGGTATGCGATCAGCATGGCAATGAGCATGGTAAACGTCAAAATAGGGATGAACATATAAGGCGCATCCACCATGAGCCGGGTCACGACAATGAGAATCATATACAACGTGTACAGCAAGCACGCCTGGTTTGTATGGATAAAGATTTTTTTATAAAAGGTGTAGAGATAGAAAAAGACAGAAACGAACAACGTAATAATAATAATGGAGACACCGAGTATGGGCAAAATATTGGATTTAAAATCTGTGCGATTCACGTAATTTAAAGAATCCAAAATAGCATACACGTGTTCCGATATAATTTCGCCCTCGTCGATAATCTTTTGCCCTTTTTGGATAATGACAGGCTTGACCTTCGAGACCGCATCATTTTTAGCGGCAATGGTTGCGTCTTCGTCCATAATGAAGCTATAGGTGATGACCGAGGAGACAATGTCATCCAATATGTTCAAATCTTGTGGGGGGATGGTGGACGTCTTTCGTTCTTCCGTCAGAAAGGCGTCAAACACGGTCTTCGCAGGCGTATTGGCATCAAAGGCGATTTTTTTGTCAAAAAAACGCTTGGTCATGTCGAGCACTTGATCCCTAAACTCTTCATAATCGGCGTCGGTTTTATTTTTTAAGACATTAAAGGCTTCGGTGGAGACGGCGGCGGCAATTTTTGAGGCAGGCTTCGGAATCGGATTGGGCGCAGGAGTGAAACCGCCCGGCGTATCCAACTGTGCTTGCGCTTCCCTTACTTTAACATTTTGGAGGATCTGTTTCTCCTGTGTAAAATAGTCGTTGATTTCTAGCAATACGCCTTCTTCAATTTTGATGTCTTGCTTATAAAGGGGCGCCACGCCGTTTATGGCGGCATCGATTAGTTTTTGTGTTTCAAATTCGTCTTTAATGGCGCTGGGTGCCACAAACCGCTTCGGCGATAAACTGCCGACGTGCAGGTCGTAGCCCTCTTGGATAAAAGGCGAAGTGATGACAATAAAAAGCGTGACGACGACGGCGGAGATAGATAAGAACAAATTAATGGCCAGTTGTCGGTTGAATGTACGTGATTTCATGTATGCACCTTCTTTTGTATAGAGAGCCAAGTCGCCTGCTTAAGACCTTCGTTTGTCTCGTTCACGAAGCCGATCGCGATCTTGGGTTTCTTTTTTTTCTGCGTGTTTCTCGTAAGCGGCGATGATTTTTTGAACGAGGGGATGTCTCACCACGTCTTTATTCGTCAGATGACAAAATTCAATGCCGTCGATGTTTTGCAGTATTTTGATGGCTTCGTTCATGCCCGAATTTTTGCCTTCTGGCAAATCGATTTGGGTGATGTCGCCCGTGATGATCACTTTAGAACCGTAGCCGATGCGTGTCAAAAACATTTTCATTTGCTCTGGCGTTGTGTTTTGGGCTTCGTCAAGCACGATAAACGAGTTGTCTAAGGTACGACCGCGCATGTAGGCAAGGGGCGCCACTTCAATGAGCCCTTTTTCCATGTTTTTTTGGAACGTTTCAGCCCCCATGATTTCATGTAGCGCGTCATACAAGGGTCGCAAATAAGGGTCCACCTTCTGCTGCAAATCTCCCGGCAAAAAGCCTAGTTTCTCACCGGCTTCGATGGCGGGGCGGGTTAGCACAATGCGGCTCACATCGTTTTTTTTGAACGCTGTAATGGCCATCGCCATCGCGAGGTATGTCTTGCCTGTGCCCGCTGGCCCCACGCCAAATACGATTGTATTGTTTTTAATGGCATCGATATATTTTTTTTGCCCCAATGTCTTTGGCTTGATTGGTTTGCCCGAGATGGTCATGCAGATAAAGTCGGCGTTGATCTTTTCGATCTGGTCAAAGTTTTCGTCTTCTCTGGCGTTAATGAGGTAGTTGATGATTTGCTCGTTGATCTGCTCGCCCTTTTGGGCAAAGGCGATGAGTGTTTTCAGCACTTTTGTTGCTTTCGCCACGTTCTCGCTCTCGCCCTCAAGGGAAATGGCGTCGCCACGGCTCACAATTTTCACAGAAAAAGATTTTTCGATTGTTTTTATATTTTCGTCGAGTTGTCCAAAGATATTGGAGATCAAGTTATTGTGTATTTGTAGGTTGTTGGATTCTATCATCGCTACTGCTCCCATCATTTGTAGTGTCTGCTTCGTTGGTATTGCCTGCCTCATCGGGGGTGATCATCGCTTGGGCATCGATCCGCTCGATCACCGTGATGACGGCGTGTACGAGCAGGGCATCGTTTGATTCGGTAAAGTCAATGGTTTTGTCCATGATATCGGATTCAAAATCAAATTCCCGCAGGATTCGGTTTGTGACAATCGTTTGCGCCTCTTCTTTGGCTTCGTCTATGGTTTTTGTCTTTTGAACGGGCTTAAATTCTTTATAGCGTTCGGTCACGAGCACAACCGGCAGTACATAATCATCGTTGGCTTTTAATTGTTTTCGGGTTGCTTGTTTTTCGTAGTCGACAAAGGGGATGTTTGGGTTGTATAGAGTAAGCGGTGTGTTGACGAAGACAAGGCGGTACGCCGTCTTCTGCTTGCCTGTAAACTGCTTCTCTGAGTAAGAGAGCGGCACAGAAAAATTAATTTCGATCCATCGCTTTGCACGCACCTCTGCTTTCGCATGTGTATATTCTTTTATTATACCCGTTTCATCTTCTTTTACAATGATTTCAGAAGAAACAAGCAGATCGCCTTTTTGAACAACGTCTTTGGCTTTTACTTTTGGCGTGCCTGAGATGGTCACGATGTCGGCAATAAGCCCATCTGCTGATGCAACAACGTCGCACGGTGTCTTCGTGTCTACAATTTCGACCTTGGGAACGGTTTCGGTCAGTTTGACCGTTGCCTTCGTGCCTTTAATCTGGATTGTAAACCATGACAAATCTGAAAAGTCATTGATGATGCTTTGTTCAATTGCCTTTTTGTTGACCTTCCATTTGAGCGCGCCTACGTACAAACCATTTTGCTTACAGTAGGCAAGGATTTGGTCGTTTTTGATTCGCTCGTTGCCTTCGATCTGGATCAGCCAGATGAAGGAAGACAGCACATACAGCACCGCAATAAAAAAAACAAGCCCGGCCACGTAGAACTGTCTTTTGCGATATCGATAAACGGTGAACGGGCAACCGAATTTTTGGACGATCTTCACACGGCATTTTGTTTTTTTGGAACATGATTTTAAGAGGCGAAAACCTTTGATGGATACTTTCATCGTGACGCCAGTTCCCTTTGGTGTCACATCCCAAATATAAATCCCTTTGTGCACGGCGAGATTTACAAAACGCTCGACAGAAAATCCTGTCACCTCTATCATAACATAACCGCGTATGTAATTCCACAATCTTAAAAACATTGTATTCCCTCACTTAATTAGACTACTTGCGCAACTTGCAGTTTTGCAAGAGGTTTATTGTACGAATTCTATTTTCTCGATGTGCCCTGTGATGGTGACGGTTTCGGCGGTGATTTGTTTCAAAAACAATCGCTTGCCTTCAATGCGTAAAACGCCGATCGACGTGTTTAATCGGATTTTCTCTTCCGAGTATTCTATGACGCCCTTATAGTTTTCTATGTTCAGTTCATCGTTGCCGATGAGCGAAAGAAGCGGCAAGTTGTATACAATTTCTTTTGGCAGCTCAAACACATTGGTGACGGTCTTTTTTATTTTGGTTGCGGGCGATTTCTTTGCAACGCGTACTTTTTTTTTAATCATGCACAACCCTCCCTATTGAAATTATATGATTTTTATTTTGCGATTAGACGTACAGCGCAAAAAATACTATTGACAGGCACACCAAAATATGGTTACACTAAATGTAGAAATGATGAGAACATATACAATTGCGATGGAGGTTTATGAATGAGTTTTATTTCGATTTTTCTTACGGCTGTTGGTCTGGCGATGGATGCGTTTGCTGTGTCTGTGTCAAACGGGATTCTATTGAAACAGGTGCGGATGTCGCACATACTCAAGTTTGGGTTTTGCTTCGGGCTATTTCAGTTTATCATGCCCATCTTGGGGTTTTTGCTTGGCAGTAGCTTTAGCGGCTATATCCAAGCCTTCGACCACTGGATTGCGTTTATTCTTCTTGGTGCAATCGGCGGCAACATGCTACACGAATCATTTAAAGGCGACGATAACAACCGTACACAAGAATCGGACATTATGAGCATCAAAAACTTAACCATGCTCTCTGTTGCAACCAGTATCGATGCCATGGCGGTGGGTGTTACATTCGCCTTTTTAAAATCTGACTTGACGATCGTACAAGCAGCGGCTGTTATTGGCCTTGTGGCCTTTTTGTTTTCGGCTGTGGGCGTTTTGATTGGCAAGCGGTTGGGCGGCATGTTTGAAAAGAATGCCATGCGCATTGGCGGTCTGATTCTAATTTTGATTGGGTCTAAAATTCTCATTGAACATTTGTTTTTTGCGAGTGTCTAACAACCTGATTAAGATATCTCTTTTAAACAGGTTTTAAGGCTTAAAATGCATTTACAATAAAAAGGAGGACTTACACATGGCTGGTGATTTGGTTTTTGCCATAGGCAGACAATTTGGAAGTGGTGGGCACGAAATCGGCAAAATGCTTGCCGCGCAGTTAAAGATCAACTTTTACGACAGGGAACTACTGAGGATTGCATCAAAAGAAAGTGGAATTTCGGAGTCTTTATTTGAAAAATTTGATGAGACTGCCAACAACAGCTACTTATATTCTCTTGTCACAGGCATTATGCCGTCGAACAGTTTGTTTTTAAGCAACGATGACGTCATGTCCAATGACAAATTATTTGCACTACAATCGAAGGTCATTCGAGACATCGCCCACAGAGAGTCCTGTGTGCTAGTCGGGCGGGCCTCGACGTACATATTAAAAGAAGAGCGGCGGGTCGTTCGTGTATTTATCCACAGTGACTTTGACAAACGAGTCGAGAGGATACAAGAGCTACACAAAATGGAGAAAAAAGAAGCCACCGATTGGGTGAAGAAAACAGACAAAAAGCGTGCCGCGTATCATAACTACTACACCAGTTGCTCGTGGGAAGATTTAAACAACTATGACCTATGCATCGACTCGGGGCGGTTAGGCATCGAAGACAGTGTCAAGATTATCAAGCAATTTAGTGAAAGCGTTTAGAATAAAGCACAACACAAGGATAGGAAAAAGCAGGGGCAAGCTAAAATGTATAAACATGCATTTTAGCTTGCCCCTGCTTTTTTAAAATCGTATGTAAGTGAGAAACAAAAGATTAAGCGTCAAAAGAACCATTTAGTTCTGCGTTTAGAATGTAGTAGCATTTTTGCTCTTCAGGCTTAAAGTATAATTCGACCGTTGCAAGGTCTTTCACTTTGTTGCCTTCACTTTTCCATACGTCTTTTGCCGTTTCAAGAAGTTGTTTTTGGTCTGTCTTATTTCCGTTAAATTCGATAAAAATGTCAACTTTCATGTAAAATTACCTCCATAAAATTTATCTTTATACAACAACAAACATAATAATACTCGTTCTCGTACATAATGTCAACGGTGATAGCGATTTGACCAAAAAATGTAATAATTTTGAAATAATTCTAAGTTTCTAACGTGTTATCTTTTTGCATCGTCTCGATTTTTGACACGGACACTTCATAAGCAACCTTGTCGAGTACATCGCCATTCTCAAATTTCTTTTGGTAATTTCGGCTTTGCATGCGCCCATTCACTTTGATATGGTCGCCTATTTTTAAATTGCCGGTAAAGCGGGCGTTGCGTCCCCAAAAAATGCAGGGTATGTAATCTGATTTGTTATAAGAACGGTTGACAGCCAATAGAATATCGGTGATCTCACGCCCAAACGGTGTTGTGCGATAAATGGGCTCTTTGCAAACAAAACCGTTTAGCATGGCTTGGTTTGGGTTTTGGTCATGCTCATCTTCTAAAAATTGGATTTGACGGACGAAAACAGTGAGAATAAGATGGTTTTTCTTATCGATAAAATTATTATACGAACGGATTTGACCGACGATTTCAACATACATGCCAACCGCCAACTTCTCTTTGTCAATCAGTCGTTCGGAAATGGTGATGGGAAGAATATCGCACGAAGCACTTAGCCGCGAAACCTCCACATTAAATGTGAAAAACCCCTCCTTG
>JAVBJY010000235.1:0-13768 GCA_031546735.1 Eubacteriales bacterium | reverse complement strand
CGACTTGCATGTGTTAGGCACGCCGCCAGCGTTCATCCTGAGCCAGGATCAAACTCTCATATAAAATTTATTGTTGGCCTTTTGACGGGCTTTCATAAACTTTGAAGTTTAACCAAGTCAAGCTGTTCTGACTTTTCTTTGTTTGCTAAGCAAACGTTTGTTACTCAAATTCTTGATGGATTTGGTTTGTTTCAATTCTGATTATTCAGTTTTCAATGTTCAATCATTCGGTATTAATTTGTTATTGATTCGCTGTCGACAACTTGTGACAGCAAAAGCAATGATAACATGGTGCGTTTCGTTTGTCAACACTTTTTTTAAAAAGTTTTAAGTTGATATAAACGATGTTTTAATGATTTGGTGTTGCTCTGCTGTTCACATCTTGTGGCAGCAAAAGCAATGATAACATGGTGCGATTTGTTTGTCAACACTTTTTTTTAATTTTGTTTTAGGTCTTGCAAAAGACGGAGAAAGAGGGATTTGAACCCTCGCGCCGCTTTCACGACCTACTCCCTTTCCAGGGGAGCCCCTTCAGCCACTTGGGTACTTCTCCTTAACAAAGAACAAGCCCTGCTTATAAACACTGTAAGAGATATATAAGTAAAGACAACGGAGAGGGTGGGATTCGAACCCACGGATGCTTGCACATCTCTGGTTTTCAAGACCAGCTCCTTAAACCGCTCGGACACCTCTCCAAACACTTCATTGCCGACCGCATAAGCAACAGCGGCAATGAACCATATAATACACTACGTTATTTGCTTTGTCAACATGTTTTTTGGTTTTTTTCATATTGGTGCCATTTGCGTTGTTTTACCTACGGTTCTGCTGGTTCTTAGGTTAATACCTTGTCGATGAACATTGTTCTTTCGTTGACAAGATTAAAAAGTAGACATTCTTCTTTTTTGGGCATACTTAACCGCACCTTCGGGCGTGTCGGCATAACGGTTTGCTCGATGACGATGGCGTTGTAGCCATTGTTTAACAACACAGTCGAGCCAACGGGATAAACGGCAATGCTTTTATTGAAGCATGAAAGAATAGAAGAGTCGACCATCGTGTGCGCCTTGGCATTGATATATTCATAGGCCTCATGCTCTTTCATCTTTTTGTATCCACCGTAGCCGTTGACCAAGTTATCGTACAGATCGGCAATCGCCAACAACCGGGCGCCGATATAAATATCTTCGCCTTTCTTTTTTAGCGGAAAGCCTGACCCATCGAAATTCTCATGATGCATATAACAAGTCATATACATCTTAGCAGAGAACGTGCGCCTAGACTTCAAATAAGTATAGACTTTTTCAGGATGCGATTTATCCGATTGATCTGCATCCATAGAAGTCAAATATGCGTCATGGTAAAGTGCCGCCAATACATATTCTTCTACAACCTTCGAGTTAATGGACTGATCATATGTATAATACTTTGCCATGGCACCAACCAATGTCGCCACATTTACGGCATGATGGCTACGTGCCTCTTTTACACCAAACATGTTAATCATGCTAATCGGCTCGGTAACGCGAGAGCCGATATCCTCTAGCATACGCATGACGCATTTTGAAAGATCTGCCTCCTTGATTTCCTTATTAGACGCAATTGCAGCCAGCATGTTGTTTACTGCACCGAGGGCAGCAGCCTTTGTTTCTGGGCTTAACGCTGGTTTTATGATCACGTCTTCAAAGAAGCTATCTTCTACATAAACCATCTTGATCCCAAAATTTTTCAATCTATCGATATACCGTTCGGTAACAACCGCGTTAGCAGGCAATAAAATACTACCGTCCTCATTTCTGATGGCGATGCCCACTTTTTCATTTATGCTAAGAGAATCTATACTAACCAATCTCATTTCTTTCCAAACCTCCACAAATAATTTTCAACTACACACACGACCTTCATGTGACTGTTTATAATTGTATCTCTTTTTCAGGTGATTTACAAGATGCATTGCAAATAATTACACTTTAAAATCTGTTCTTGCCACGGTAACGGCTCCAATACGCAAAAAGCGTTGGTTCTCTCACTTTTTATTGACTTGTCCCACCATTACAGATTATACTAACTGTGTAAAATATTATCCTATACGAAGCGAGGATTCAAAATGCTTTTTAATTCTATGACGTTTATCCTATTTTTTATTACTGTCTTTATCCTCCATTATACCCTGCCACATCGGTTCAGGTGGATGATGCTTCTCGTCGCAAGCTACATTTTCTATATGGCGTGGCGGTTTGAGCTTATCTTTTTGCTTCTTTTTTCTACGTTCGTCAATTACTTTATTTCTCTTTTGATCGCAAAGAGCGATGTACAATCATACCGAAAAAAGCTATTGATCATCTGCTTGGTGATCAACTTTGCCCTTTTGTTTACGTTTAAATATTTGGTTTTTATCAATCATACCTTTATGTTTGTCTATCACTATTTTGGCATCCCGTATCCCATTTCTGACTTTAACATTATATTGCCGATGGGGATTTCCTTTTACACGTTCCAAGCATCAAGCTATACGATAGACGTATACCGAGGATCGCTTGTACCAGAGAAAAACTTTTTTAAGTTCTCCCTATTTAAGGCTTTTTTTCCACAGCTTGTGGCGGGTCCTATTGAGCGAGCTGACCGATTGTTGCCTAGTTTGTTTACAAAAAAACAGTTCTCCATTGACAACCTATCGCTCGGTCTTAAAATCATGATGCTCGGATTTTTTAAAAAAATCGTCATCGCGGATCGTGTTGCCATTGCCGTCAACACGGTGTACAATTCACCTAACTCTTTTGATGGGTTTGCATACGTCATCGCAACCGTCTTGTTTGCATTCCAGATCTACTGCGATTTTAGTGGGTATTCAGATATCGCCATCGGTTGTGCCAAGACATTGGGGGTAGATCTGATGGAAAACTTTCATAGCCCCTATTATTCTCACAGCATTCGGGAGTTTTGGAAGAGGTGGCACATCTCCCTCTCTACTTGGTTTCGCGATTATCTTTACATACCGCTGGGCGGCAACCGGGTCGGCAAAGCCCGAAATTATTTCAACTTGTTTATTACCTTTCTCATCAGTGGCATTTGGCACGGGGCAAACTGGACCTTTTTCATATGGGGCACCTTACATGGACTGTATCAAATTATTGGCACAGTCAAACAGTCCCTCTTGCCCCGCCGCGCCAAGCCAAAACGGTTCTGGCCGATTTCGGTGCTTAATGTTTTTATTACGTTTTGCCTCGTATGTTTTGCCTGGATTTTCTTTAGAGCCAACACAGTGGAAGATGCGTTTTATATCGTCTCTCATCTGTCTACAGGGTTTGATCGTATATTTGATTTGCAATATGTATACAATACGATTAACAACCTTGGGCTTTCTATGTTAGAACTGGGCATTGCAGCGTTTTGCATTGTTCTCTTACTGGGCATCGAATTGTTCGAAAATAAAGAATCCATTCACAAACGTTTAGACCGACTGCCGTTTGTCTGCCGTTTTATTTTTTACTATGGCATTGCTATGATTATTCTATCTTGTGGGGTGTTTGGAAATGCAAGCGAATTCATCTACTTCCAATTCTAAATTTAAAAGTATATTGTTCTTTTCAATCAAAGTATTGGTTTTCTTGGCTGTTATCTTGCCTTCGACGACGTACGTCGGCAAAAAATACGCGGCCGCTAGCACCGAAAATGTCATTAACGACTATAACAAAAAGCGCTTCGCAGACTTTTATAGCCTGCCGCCGAATAGCCTTGATCTTGTTTTCTTAGGCTCGTCGCACTCTTATTGCACCTTCGACCCCGCGCTGTTTGACGAGGCACTGGGGATATCCAGTTTTCAAATGGGCATGCCCTTACAGCATCCCGATTCTACGTATTTCACCTTGCTCGAGGTGCTGAATTATCAGAAGCCGAAGGTTGCGGTTGTAGAGGTGTATTGGGATATGCTTGACGATGCGTTTGAGATGAAACAAGCCTCCATGTTGTTTCAGGTGCTCCGAAACAAAGCGCTCGAACAGCAGTACATCAAAGAGGTGTTCCCGCTTGGCGAAAAACTAAAATACAACCGAGACATCACCAAATATCAGCTAGACTACTTCGCCTATAAAAACAACGACCTTCAAAAGAGAATGGAGGCCGCCCTCCATGTGAAGGCACCAGAGACCACCGAAAAACAGGTCGGCACCGAGAAATATGCCACCAAAGGCTTTCTCTACTGCGACTACAAGATGTTGCCAGACGAATTTGACAAGACCAATCAGTTCAAACGTTTTGACGGCAAGAAATGGAAATTTGATAAAAAACAGAAACACTACTTACAAGAAATTGTGGATACATGTGCGCAGAACAACATCAAATTGGTCTTTGTAACGGCACCTGTCGCCAATGTATCCCTTTCTAAAATGAAAAATTATTATTATGTCAACGAACAAGTGTCAGACTTTGCGGAAGAAAATTCGATTCCGTATATCGACTACAATGTGGTCAGTCTACACGAAAACATATTGACCAACGACAACTTTAGAGATGATGCCCACCTTAATAACAGTGGCGTCAAAATTGTAGATGCCCATTTTATCAATTGGCTGAAAGAAAATGAGGAGATAACAAATGCGCTTAGATAAATTTTTAAAGGTTTCCAGAATTATTAAACGCCGTACCGTTGCAAACGACGCATGCGATGCCGGTCGGGTGACCGTTAACGGCAAAGTGGCAAAGGCTGGTCTTGAAGTGAAAGTAGACGATGTGATTGAGATACGGTTTGGGTCTAACCTCACCCGCGTGCAAGTGCTTGCCACAAAAGAGCAAGTGAAGAAGGAAGAAGCCACCCTATTGTACAAGTCATTGACTGGTGAGGCGAAAATCGAATTATAAAAAGCGACTGTGAAAACTGGAATAACCCTTCTGTATTTCTTATATAATGAAGTATATCATGCTGAAGTATATAAAATGCGTAAGGAGGAAAAATATATGGCAGAAGAGAAAAAAACTGTCCGTCACAATATTATTATGCAAGAACGATCAAACCTTTCTGTTACCGGCGTCGTCGACGTCATCTCGTTTGACGAGGAAAACATCGTCGCAGACACAGAGATGGGTGTGCTCATCCTGAAAGGCAACGCGCTGCACATCAACAAGCTCAATCTTGACAAAGGCGAACTGGAAATCGACGGCGAGATTACAAATCTATCCTACGAGGAAGCCGGCAGTTTTACAAAGGATAAAAATTCATTGTTCGGAAAGATTTTTAGGTAGTGGGTGGCTCAATGATATTATCCATGTCAAACCAAGCGTTGCTGTTTTTTTCTACCGTTTTGATGGGTGCGTTGATCGGCTTCGTATATGATTGGTTTCGTGTCATCAGGGGGCTATTTAAGCATCCGAATTTTTTAATACATATCGAAGATGTGCTGTTTTGGATCGCCGTGTCCATCGGCATCTTTGTTTTTATGCTCAACAAAAACTATGGCGAGATCCGCATGTTTTCTGTTTGTGGCATCTTCATAGGCATGATCCTTTATTATTTTACCATTAGCGCCTTATTTTTGAGTGTATCCCACATGATTATTGATTTTGTGACAAAGGTCGTCATCATGGTGGCACGCATCGTTATGACGCCGATTCGATTGATTCTCAAAATCACTTCGTATCCGTACAACGCCTCAAAAAAATTCGCCCTCAAACAGTATCGTGACCAAAAGAAACTATTGAAAAAATATCATTTGTATGCCAAAATGAAAGGGAAGCGCATGCGAAAAGATATGAAAATTATTTTCAAGAAGATTTAGAGGTCATCTATCAACAGGGGGCATTGGTTTCATATGGAAAAGACAAATGATGAGAAAAAAGATACGCAAAAGAAAAATGATGAACAAGCAGAAAAACAATTTAAGTATATCGGCACAAAGGTGTATGTCTGTTTGATGCTGGTTGTGGTTTGTGTGTTCTCTGTCGCCATTTACTCGCAGTTTATAAACAAGCTAGCGGCGGCAGATGATGTGTTAGCCTTGAAAAATGATCTGGCACAAAAAAACAAACTCATCGCCGAGTATACCCAACAGCTAGACCAAATGTACACCGACCAGAATATTGAAAAGCAAGCCAGAAGCATGGGGCTTGTCAAAGACGGCGAGATTATTTACAAAGTACAGGATGAACAACAGTAAATAAAAAAGTTCGCCTTGCGAACTTTTAACCGCAATTTATGAAGCACCGCGACTTGTCGCGGCTAGGAACAGTGCGAAGCACTTTCCTAGCCGATAAAAAGAGAGGGTAAGAAGAATGGCAGTTTATACTGCGTTTCTTCTTACCCTCTCTTTTTATCTCTTATGATTCTGTTGAAAACAGGTGGTCAACGTCTGATAAAACGAATCCACGTCGAGCGGCTTTGAAATATGGGTGTCCATGCCAGCATTGTGTGCCATAAACACATCATCGGCAAACGCATTTGCCGTCAGCGCAACAATCGGAATGCGCTTTGCATCGGGGTGTTCCATCTTACGAATGGCGACAGCCGCTTGATAGCCGTCCATGATGGGCATTTGTATGTCCATTAAGATGATATCATAGAAGCCTTGGGGCGCGCTTGCAAACTTGTCGCATGCTTCTTTGCCGTTTGCGGCACCGTCGACTGTCACATGAACCTCTTCTAGTAACTCTCGCACAATCTCCATATTGATCTCGTTGTCTTCTGCTACCAAAAATCGCTTGCCAGTGAAATCAACTTCGTGTGGTTGGTCTGCGGTGTAGACACCCTCCGGCGCAAGCTCGTCTTGTGTCTGCTGTTCGTTTGGCACATGGGCGGGTTGGTTTGTGTCATCTACCGTTTCAAACGGAAGCTCCATGACAAAGGTTGATCCTTGGTCGACCACACTTGTAATGTTGATGGTGCCCCCTATCAAATCGATTAAATTTTTTGTAATGGCCATGCCGATGCCTGTACTATTGCCTCGCTCAGAGGTTAGCCGCAATTCTTGCTCAAATGGCACGAATATTTTCTCTAAGAACTCTTGCGACATGCCAATGCCTGTATCGGATAGCGTAAAGCGAATCCGTGTAAACTTGGGGTTTTTTGGCATAACTTCCTCGACCTGCAACGAAATTTGCCCTTCAGCTGGTGTATATTTTACGGCATTTGACAAAAGATTAAGCAAGATCTGGTTGAGCCGCAATGTATCCCCCGCCACTTTGTCACAGGAGAGGTTACCGATATTGACTTTAAAAATCTGTTGTTTTGCCCGCGTTTGGGGCAGAATAATTTCTGTCAGTTCTTTGATCAGCACGCGGATATTAAATATTTCACATAGAATGGCGATTTTGCCACTCTCGATTTTAGACATGTCCAGCACATTGTTAATCAACATAGACAAGTGGACGGACGATGATTTTATTTTTTCGAGGCAGTTTTGCACACGCACCTTGTCGTCGATTCGAAGGCAAGCGATTTCTGTCATGCCAATGATGGCATTAATGGGCGTACGAATTTCATGGCTCATATTGGATAAAAAGTTACTCTTTGCCAAATTGGCGGTCTGTGCCGCTAACAATGCATCGCTGAGAACGGCTTGGTTCTTCTTGACCTCTGCCAAATCGGTAATGGAAATAATGTACCAAAAACTCTGCATTTCTCGAATGGGATAGATAGACAAAAGCACGGATTTCTCTTCTGAAGAGATAGGGTTTTTGTATATGCACTCTATTTCCACCTTTTCTTTAATGAGGCGCTTGGAGACATGTGCGAACAAATTCCTTTCGTCATCGTACTGGAAATATTGGTCAAAATCCATTGGCAACGCGTCTTCGAGGAAAGTAGGCGGCAACCCAAGTAAGCGATGAGAATTTTCAAATATATATTCCGTTTTATCCAACGTGGCATCGTATACCATAAACACGTCATCGATATTTTTTGAGAAGATACTGAGAAGGAATGCGCTATGCTCTTGGTCTTTTAACCGAAGGGCGTAGGTGCGCAGGAAGAGAACCGAGAGCACAATAAAGGCAACCGTGAGCCCTAACGCTAATAACAGTGTACTTCTTAACGTATCGATGGACTCCTTTGATAGGCGAGCGACTGTGTTTTGTGCGAAGGTAAGCATTTTGTCCGCGGCGATGTTGGCGCTGGTTGTGCTCGGCGTGAGTTCACGCGCCATATAGACTTGCACTTGCGGATTATGGCTACTTCTGATCAGAGAGATCAACGTATCCTGAGAGGCAAATATCTTTTCACAAGCCTCCGACAGTGCTTTGGCGTCTTCGGCAGGACCAAGATATTTGTCTGAAATCGTATTCAGGTCGACACGCATATTTTGACGTATTGCCGCGAAGGACTCTTCCACGAGTTGGATGTCTTGTGGCGAACGATACATGACCAAGCGATTGGCCCCAATGGTACCCTCGGAAACATATCCTTTCACTCTAAAAATCGCGTGCGACACAGCGAATGGATGCTGTGTAATGGTCTCTAAATTGCCGTTCAGCGTATAGGTGCTGTGCACAGACAAAATCAAGAATGTAACCGAAAACGTCACCGCAAGCCCAATAATAATCTGTATAAATGATTTAAACGTTAGTTTTGTCATGGTTCTTCCCCCTGGCTTGGCTTCTATAATAACCTATTAAAAACTTTAGCATAAACACAGGAAAACTGCAAGTCGCAAAATTTCATTTGTGTGTTTTCATCCGTTTGAGATGTGCTATAATGATTACGTTTTGAGCAAATACCCGTAAACCATATTGAGATTGAGATTGGAGACTGTGTATGACGACGAGAGAATTAATTGACTACTGCCTCACCTACCCTTCCGCTTTTGAAGATTATCCGTTTGATGAGGTGACGGCGGTGCTGAAGCACCAGAGCAACAAGAAAATGTTTGCACTGATTGGCGAACGAGACGAAAAGACGTATATCAATTTGAAATGCGACCCCATGAAAGCGGATATATTGCGAACGCTATTTACAGGGGTTACACCGGGGTATCACATGAACAAATCCCATTGGAATACGGTTTTGGCAGACTCGGATGTGCCGTTTGCCGAGCTGTGCCTCATGATCCAAGAAAGTTTTGACCTAACAAAACCAAAAACAAGAAAGAAGGTATCTCCATAATGGAACAAGCCATGACCAGAAGCCAAAGCCCATTGGCGACAGAAAAAATAGGCAAGCTGATCTTGAAATTTGCAATCCCCGGCATTTTAAGCAATTTGGTGAATGCCATGTACAACATCGCCGATCAAATTTTTATTGGGCAGAAAATCGGTATGCTCGGCAACGCCGCTACAAACGTCGCCTTTCCGTTGGTGACACTTTGCACCGCGGTTGCCCTTCTGTTTGGCGTCGGCGGTGCGTCTAACTTTAACATCCAGATGGGCGCGGGCAACCGAGAGCGAGCGGTGGGCATGGCGGCCAACGGCATTTCGCTTGTCACCATTTGCGGCATCTTGATGATGACGGTTGTTCTTATCTTTTTAAAGCCTCTGCTTGTTTTCTTTGGTGCGACGCCAGAGGTATTGCCCTATGCATTTACCTTTACTGGCATTACGTCGATTGGCATTCCGTTCATTATCTTTTCGACGATGTGTAGCAATTTGATTCGGGCAGACGGTAGCCCCGGGTATGCCATGGTGTGCATCATGTCGGGCGCGATTTTGAATGTCATTCTTGATCCGATCTTGATTTTTGGATTTAACATGGGCATTGCGGGGGCGGCATGGGCAACGGTAACAGGGCAAGTTTTGTCTTGTGTGCTTGCCGTTCGTTATTTATTGCGGTTTAAAACGGCCCGATTCAAACGGCAAGATTTTTATTTAAACCGACGCTATGTGAAAGCCATCGTGTCTTTGGGTGCCGCCGCCAGCTTCAATCAAGTGGCCATGACCATTGTGCAAATCACACTCAACAATACATTGACCCATTACGGAGAGCTGTCTCAATACGGCAGTGAGATTCCCCTCGCCTGCGTTGGGGTTATTTCCAAAGTAAACATTATTTTTTTGGCGTTTGCACTTGGCATTGCCCAAGGCTGTCAACCCCTGTATGGGTTCAACTATGGTGCCGGAAATTATGCACGGGTGAAGCAAGTATACAAAACAGCCGCCATCTCCGTGACCATTTTATCGACGATCGTATTTTTAAGCTTTCAGCTTTTTCCGCGGCAGATTGTCTCTATATTCGGAGAAGGTAGCGACTTGTACTTCTCGTTTGCCGAGCGGTATTTTAGAATTTATATGTTCTTCACCTTTATCAACGGCATCCAACCTGTAACGTCAAACTTCTTCTCGTCCATCGGAAAGGCAAAAAAAGGCATCTTGCTGTCTCTGACGCGCCAAATCATCTTCCTCTTGCCGCTCATCTTGATTTTTCCACGATTTTTGGGTATAGATGGCGTTATGTATGCTGGCCCCATTGCAGATGGTGCCGCCGCCCTTTTGGCATTCTGGCTTATTTTTAGAGAAATGAAACTTTTGGACACCGAACTGGCCAACATGGCAAAAGCTTAAAAATTTAAACCAAAAAGACATTCTTGGTTTTATTACATTTTCACAAAAAAATAAAAAAATATAAAGTCCAGAAGGATAAATGGCATAAACAAAGAATACATTATTTAGTATGTGTCTGAAATAGTGTCGTTTTTTCGCCCATATACTTCTTCACAAACTATCAAAGAGAGTAGAAAAAATAATTATAAAGAGGTGGTTGTGTATGAAATCCTATTCTCCGAATGAAATAAGAAATATTGCCATATTGGGTCATAGTGGCTGTGGCAAGACTACAATTGTTGAATCTATACTGAATATTTGTGAAATTACAAAGCGATTTGGCAAGGTCGACGATGGTAACACGGTAAGCGATTATGATCCAGAGGAGATACGTAGAAAGGTTTCAATTAATACTTCTATTATTCCCATCGAGTGGCAAGACATGAAGATTAATTTTTTTGACACGCCCGGTTATTTTGACTTTGTTGGAGATGTAAAGCAAGCGGTGAGAGCGGCCGACATGATTTTGATTGTGTTAGACGCAAAATCCGGCATTGAAGTAGGAACAGAAAAAGCATGGGAGTACGCCGAGGAAATGGGGCTCCCCAAAATGATATTTGTAAACGGCATGGACGACCCTGATGCGGATTTGGATAAGGTGATCGAGGATTTAAAAACCACGTTTGGCAAGAGCATCGCGCCTTTGCAAGTGCCCACCTTCGAAAACGGCAGGTTTACTGGGTTTATCAATGTCATCAAAAAAGAAGGTCGTAAGTATGTGAACGGCCGAACCGAAGATTGTGCCGTTACGCCCGAATATGAAGCGGCGGTTTTGTCCATGCGAAGCATGTTAGAAGAAGCAGTCGCCGAGACCGACGACGCACTCATGGAGAAGTTTTTTGAAGAAACGTCCTTCGAGGTAGAAGAACTACAGTTGGGCGTGAAAAAAGGCTCGTTGAGCGGTGAAGTATGCCCGGTTGTATGTGGCTCTGCTATTTATCAAATCGGTATCCGCGTGTTGCTTAACTCTATCAATAAATTCTTACCGCCGACGAAGGACGTCCTCCCGAGTATACTCGCGACCAACCCTGAAACAGGTGAAAACGTGACCATAACATGCGATGAAACGGAACCGCTGTCCGCGTTTGTATTTAAAACGATTGCCGACCCGTATGTGGGCAGGTTAAGCATTTTTAAAGTGCAGTCGGGCATTATGAAAAAAGACAGTTCCCCCTACAATCCTGAAAAAGATTTTACAGAAAAGGTGAGCCACCTCTACATCGTACGCGGAAAAGATCAAATCGAGGTAGATGAGTTAAAAGCCGGAGACATTGGTGCCATTGCAAAATTGCAATATACGTCCACCGGCGATACGTTGTGCTCGAAGAAGCGCGTCGTCGTTTTCCCAAAGACCGAGTATCCTGAATCGCTTTACTCTCTCATCATCTTGCCAAAGGGCAAAGGCGACGAAGATAAAATCTCGCAAGCCTTGACCAAGATTCTGGAAGAGGATAAGACGCTAAAGTTTAAAATCGACAAAGAGACAAAGCAATCGCTCGTATCTGGCATCGGCGACACGCACTTAGACGTACTCGGCAACAAATTACGCACACGCTATAAACTGGAAATCGACTTTGCGGTGCCCGTTGTGGCCTACCGCGAAATGATTAAGGCAAAAGTGGAAATAAGAGGTCGCTACAAAAAGCAATCTGGCGGTCACGGTCAATATGGTGACGTATTGATGGATTTTGAACCATCAGGCGATTTGTCGAAGCCGTACATATTTGAAGAGAAAATATTCGGCGGTTCTGTGCCGAGACAATATTTCCCTGCGGTTGAAAAGGGATTGCAAGAATCTGTGAAAGCAGGCCCTATCGCCGGATACCCTGTCGTTGGCCTCAAGGCAACCTTAAAAGACGGCTCGTACCACCCTGTTGATTCTTCTGAAATGGCGTTTAAGATGGCAACAACGATGGCGTTTAAAGATGGCTTTATGAAAGCAAAACCAACCATTCTGGAACCGATTGCAAAAGCCGAGATTATCGTGCCTGATGATTATACGGGCGATATCATGGGCGATATGAACAAACGTCGTGGACGTATATTGGGCATGGAGAAATTCAAAAATAAACAAAAGATCAGTGCCGAAGTGCCGATGTCCGAAATGTTTAAATATCCGATTGATCTTCGTTCGATGACGCAGAGTAGAGGGTATTTTACGATGGAATTTATTCGCTATGAAGAGGTGCCAAAAGAGATACAAGATAAAATTGTAGAGAAGCGGAAAAAAGAAAAAGAGGCAGAGAAATAAGAGTTGTATAAAAATAGGTTAACCCCAAGAGGCAACGAGACCTCTTAGGGTTAACCTATTTTTTGTAGCGGACTGTCTGCATACATTCCTTACCACTCAAACGTATTGTGTTCAATTCCGGGCATAAGTTTATAAACGCTGTAGCCTACCAATGAATCAAAGTGCTCTTTTAATGCAAAGAATGACTTCCATTTCCTTCGTGTCCACTCTGGCATGCCATGACGCAAAGCTACATCCACCAACCGTTTTTCCATAAGAACAGCACCTTGTGGTAAGGCAATCGCATCACATAACTGGATTAATCTGTCATAGTCGTTATATTGGTAGCCATCAAGGAACGCTTGAAGGAAAGCAACCTCCTCATTCGAACAATCTACACTTCCGAAATAGGTTCCCACTTCCTTGATGGGAAATGAATGGGTCAAACAGATTGTAGCCGCTGTGTCATATCCCAGACCAAGTAAGTAATTGTATCCATCAAAGACATGTGCCAAGTGCTTACATCCTTCACGTCGACCGATATCATGAAGCAACCCAAAAACTATTCCACGGCTTAGTTTGGCGTAGCGGTTGCTGGCGCGGGTGTCGGATCAGAGGAGCGGTTATGTGTCGTGCCCCGCTTTATCTTACCCGCCGTAAGTTCGGCTTCGCATGCTTGAATTTTAGATGTTGTCACGCCATTGGTAAGCATGGCATACACGTAGTAATAGTTGGGCGATGTGGCGTTGATCGTAACGCCATATACGCTCTGGTTATCATATTTCGTTACCAACTCCAAGTCCTTCAAACGGACTTTTTTTGCATTTAACGGTGCCGAGCCTGAGAAACTTGTATCGTTTGGTACAAACTCTTTTTTTGTTGTGTAACCATATAGCACGTAGGTATCATCTGCAATCGAGTCGGCACTGACGACAAATTGCAAATCGAAGTGACTGCTCTGCATCCCCCGAGACTGTATGCGTATGAGCGCAAGCGGTGGTGCCTCTGGTACCGCAGGCG
>JAVBJY010000181.1:0-9313 GCA_031546735.1 Eubacteriales bacterium | reverse complement strand
AAACATAGCCTTCATTTTTATTCTATAAATAAAAATAGAAAGAAGGCTCAAACCGGGAAGAAAAAACAGAAAAAATAGCATTAATCGAAAGAGTGGGTATTGATAAGACAATTATCAAAAATTTCAATATCAAGACAATTCATATCGATCATTTACAATCGGAAAATATGAAAATTAGACATGGTAAGTCAATAGAGTTGGAAATAAATCCAGATAAGCATGAGTTCCGTAAATTAGAGATTAAAGACGATTATTTTGGTATTTTTCAATGTGGGGTTATATATTCCAATGATATGAAGAAGCTTATAAACTATTCAAAACTAACATTACTTTCGTCAAGCGACAATAACTTGCAAAATTTGACAGTCGCTGAATACAAACAAAGAGTAGTAGATGTGTTTGAATATATAAATAAGGAATATCAGATCGAAGTAGAGTATAATTTTAATTCATTGGTCTTAGCATATATTGAAATAAATTTTACATTTATGCTAGAGTCAAAGTTTTCAGATTATAAACGTGTATTATTAATGTTGATGAGAAACGCTCCTAAAGAAAAGTATACTGATACAAAAGATTGTAATATGAAATATGCAACATGGTATGAGGTAAATGAGCACACCAATGCAGATACACTCGAAACGATTCTTATTTGCAATAGTGCACGTCAACTTATTATCTATAATAAGAGTAAACAATTACGCGATACGAAGAATATAGCACTAGATAAAGACTATATTAGAATTGAGTATAAACTGAAAAGAAAAGATACAATCCGACAAACCTTCGGAAGCACTATAGAGGACTTGACCGATATGAAAATAGAGGATTTTTTTGTCGAAAATTTTTCAAATGATATTATAACACCATTTGCAAAATATAGAGAAAAAACAATTGTTATATCATCACAACTGCTAAAGTATTTTTTGTTCGATTCTGATAGACTATGGTATCCAAATTTTATTAGACGTATAAGGGAATATGAAGCGAAAAACAGCGTGCCCATTTTAATAGATATCGAGGATATTATACCTGTTTTAAAATCAAGTGATACAGGAAAAAATTGGACAAAGAAAAGAAAAGCGATGTATGCTAAGGCATCGATAAGTGAACGTGATTTAATAGGTAATAATAAAAAAATCACAGAGATACTCAAAAAATGTCGTGATGATTATAAACTTTGATAGTCGATTATCGACTACCAAAATATCTGGATAAATTTGGTGTTGATTAAATTTTCTTATTGTTTTTGTTATAATTTTAGAATCTGAAAACATTTCGCCTTGAAATTTTATGTAACGTTTTTCGTTACATGGTCTATTAATATGTATATTATTATATGGTGTAAAAAAGTATAATATACAGCTTTATATACGATAAGCTGTTAAATTTACACTAAAAAAAGCTGATTAAACGAAACATTGTTTGAACAGCTTTTTTAATTATTATTATTATATAAACGACGTATCTATAAGATCAATTCATTAAAGTCAATTTCCAACGCTTCGAAAATACTCGATTTTACTTTATCATTAAAAGTATATGCTACAGGAGCAGAAAAGTTATCATTCTCTAACTCTAACACATATGTAATTATTGTTTTATTTTCTGGATTTACAATCCAATATTCTCTCACCTTATTTGCGTTGTACAAGTTAAGCTTTGTTATATAATCATGTGCCTTATTATATTTACTTGTAATTTCAACGATAAAATCTGGAGTACCAATACAACCTTTATCGTTAATTTTATCTTTATCACATATAACAGCGATATCTGGTTGAACGATTTTGTTACAATCTTTCATGTCCTGTCCTTCATCAACTAAGAAAACATCAAAAGGTGATGGAAAAGCTTCACATACCTTTCCTTTTAGATAAGTCGAGATTTCTCTGTAAAGGAATCCCAGCATTCTTTGATGAGTAGTCGTCGGAGCTGGAGACATATCATAAATAATCCCATTAATAATCTCACATCCACGTTCATCATTAAAATCCTTATAGTCATTATAGGTATAAAAATTTTCAAGTTTTTTATTTAAAACAATCTCACATCATTATTTATATATTTTGTGTTTATATTTTAATTATACATTGGTTTATACAAAAATGAAATAGATATAAACGTCGGCGACCAGAAAATTCTTTTTGAATTTCTGGTCGCCGACGCCATAAACAGCCTAATCAATTTTTCTTATATTAAACCTTCTCTCTAAATCAGTCATTTTTATATTCAAAGCCTTGCATAAAGGGTTAAACTGATAATCCTTTAATATAAGTTCATCTCTTTCAATCCTAGCGATTTGAGACGAAGATACACCACAAACCTTCTCAAAGCCACGTAAAGAATATCCTGATTGTTCTCGTCTCATCCTCAAAAAATAACCTAAAGTAGTAGTATTTATCAACTTTTCTTCGTATACAGGTATTTCTATAGAAAAAATGTAACTATTATACAACTCCCATTCGCCGCCATGAGTACAGGCGAATCGATAATCGCATGGTTTAGCTTTGCCATGGTATTGCCAGTGCAAGGTGCGATCAGCATGATATCCAACATCTTTTTTGGACCGATGGGTTCGGCGCCGTCGATGGTTGTGATGATGTCATTGCCGGTGATGCTTTTGAGCTGCTCTTTAAAAAAATCGGAACGTCCAAATCTTGTGTCTGTGTTTTGAACAATATATGACATGATGGGGATTACATTTGCCCCGTGTTCAGTCAACTTTATAATTTCTTGGATTACATCTTTTAACGTACAGAATGAGCCACACAACCCAACACCCACGTTCAGTCCTTCAAGTTTCAACACATTCTCCTCCTCACGAATGAATCAATTGTATGATTTATAGTATGTCAATCCAGAGACATGTGTGATTTTGTAATCCGAAGAATGGCTTCTTTTAATATTTCGGCGGCACTGATCGGCGCAATCCGTCCGGGAAGACCGGGGCAATAGATGGCATTGATATCTAGGCTACGGGCGAAGTTGAAGTCAACGCCACCCGGTGCTTGTGCCAAGTCGATGATAATGGCGCTTTTCTTTAGCTGTTCGATAATTTCACTCGTGACGATTTTCGCTGGTATTGTATTGAAGATGAAATCTTTATCTGACACATTTTGTGCAAGCGTCGATAGTGGCACACCATGCAAGCCGTATGCCTTTATATAGGCGGCATCTTTGTCGTTTCGATAGGTTACACTGACATTGGCCCCGATTCCTTTTAGCATATGCGATAATATTTTGCCACACCGTCCGTAGCCAAGCACGATGACGTCGCTTCCGAAGATGGTGCGCTTGCTTTCTTGTATGGCTGTCAAGATGGCGCCTTCTGCGGTGGGTATCGCATTTTTGATCGCAACGTCTTCTTGGTCGAAGAAATCGATTGCGCATATATTTTGTATGTTGGCCGCGTTCTTGATGTGTTTTGTGATAACGCCGCCAAACATGAGGTCAATGTGATATTGGTTCATCATTTTAAATAAATGTTGGTACGTAAAGCTGTCATTGCCGCTTAAAAACACGGTTGAGTCGTTTTTGGAACAGGGAATGGGGGCGATTAATACGTTGATTTTGCTTAAAAATGACACCAAATCTTGTTCACCTTCGATAAATTCATTCTGATATACAAAAGTCGGATAGCCTTCTTTTACAAGGCTTTCAAGCAGAAATTTATACCGCAAATCCCCACCCATAATTCCAAACGCTAGAGCATCTATGGCCGTCACCTCCCAAAAAAAATACACGATATATACTGGTTTAGGGCTGAATCTAACAGAAAACCCAAAACGGTATAGTCCAGTATATGTGAAACAATGAGAGGGGGTTCGTCGTTCGCAAGAACTCTATTCAAAATCGATATGCTGTATAAATAGTTCTGAAAACAATGTCTCCTCGGATATGACGGTCGATTTCACAGTATCACGAAGGGTGTTGATAAGCGATTCAGAGAGAGACTGCGTTAAAGTGGCTGTGGCACCTTCCAAGGAGGTGTTGCCGCACACCTTGATCTTATTCAAAAGATACGGAGGGAACAAGCCAACTCGGCTTGCATTTTGAAGGTTGAGGTGGCTACCAAAGCTACCACATAAAAACACCGTATCCAGCGTGTATCCATCGCCGCAACCCGAAAGCAAAAATTCGGTCGCCGCACGGATAGACGCTTTTGCCAATTGGAACTGGCGAATATCGTCTTGCGTAATCCGAATCGTATCCGTAATGGGAACGCCGCTCTCAAAAAATTCGTCAATCAGAAGTCCTGTGCGATCCATCAGCTTATAATCAAGCAGACAGCGCATAATGTCGATAAGCCCAGAACCACAGATGCCAACAGGTTTGTGACCATCGATCGTCTGCAAGATAAACTTGCCGCTACGATAAGCGGCAGAGAAAATAGCGCCGGGTACGGCACCTGTTCCGCATGAGATATTGCCGCCTTCGAAGGCGGGTCCGGCGGAGGTAGATGTTGCAATTAACTGACCGTTGTTGTTGATCACCATTTCTGTATTTGTGCCGATGTCGAGCAAGAGTGTATTCGGCTTCTCATACATTTTTGTGTAAAGGATGCCAGACAAAATATCGCCCCCGACAAACGCTGAAATAGAAGGCAAGATCAGAACATTGTCGCACAGCCAAGAGAGGTTGGTGCGTATAGCCTTGTCTGTTACAAACGCAAACGGGTATAGACCAAGGCTCGTGGTGTCAAGACCCAACAACAAATAGGCCATCACCGTGTTGCAAGAGATGACCACTTCCCGCAGGTTTGAACGGTCTGCCAATATGGCTTCGATGCCCAACTGTAAGTCGTTTTGAACCGATGCGGTTAGGTTGTCGTTTTTATGGGCATTCTGATAGGCAATCCGTGAAATCACATCGGCGCCGTATTTGATTTGACCATTTAACATAGAATGGGCAGGGGGGACGGGATGGTCTGCCACTGCTTGTAACACAATGGTAGTAGAGCCGATGTCGATGGCAAGCTTGTCGGCATGGCTTTTGGGTGTGGCTACGGTCGATTGCGCCGTCTTGTTTGTATGGCATGGAACCTCTATGACAGCGTGAGTCGTCAAGGTGGCTTGACAAGCAAGTGTCTGCACGCCATTTAATATAACCTTACATTTTCCACATGTCCCCGTGCCGCCGCAATCCGCCGTTAAAAATAGTTGTTCTTTCCGAAGCAAGTCAAGAACGGTCTCGTTTGTCTGGCAGGTCGTGTGAATTGTTGTATCTCCATATATAATTTCTATCGTATGCATGTCAAGTCCTCCATTTGCATGTAGTAAGCGCACAGCGGGCGCAGTTGTGCTTGATATCGATGGTCGGCAATGATTGACTGACCCCTATCATTTTGGTCATCGATTTTACGGGTGAGAGCATAAAACTTTTGGTCACAGACACCAGTAGGGCGGGAAAGTGATCTACAATCTGTTTTTGATAATGGGCGTCAATTGTCTCAGCGGGGATAAAGGGACGCGTCGTGCCTACATTTCTTCTGATACAATCCGCTTCAATCGCTTCTAAAACAATTTTATCCATCTGCATCAAATAGCAATCGGCGATGGTATCCATTAAAAGCCCTTTCATGTAAAGCCCTTCCCTGAAAAACTGATCGCTGATGTCTGAAACCAAACAACCAAGGGAGTAGAGTGCCAAAATGGTATAAGGATAGTCTTCCAATATATTTTCACAAAATGCATAAGCGGCAACAGGGGCGACGCTGTTTTGAAAAATTGGCATCGTCTCGTCAAATAGGGCGTACACCGTGTCGTATATCGGGTTGTCGGCGTCGCAATCAATTGCGCGCAAAACGATCGTCGGGTCTATGACGATGGTAGAAAAATTAAAATTCATCTGGGCTCTTCCTTTACCGAACAAGTTTACTGTTTCTGTACAAGGTCACAATATGTACAAGCATATAATCATAATCTAAAAAGTACAAGCATAAATTATATGACGAGGACAAATGAAACTTCTGTAAGGGAAAGCAGTATAACAAAGGAGGAAGCAACCATGATGTATGAAAGAATGAGAGGTAGCACGATGAAAAGGATAACGGCTGTATGCTGTGCGCTTGTGCTTGTAGCGGTAGGATTTTCAGGGTGCAACGATAGCAAAGGCGTGCAACAACAGCCAAAGGACGTAGACGTGGTGGAGACAAAAGCACCAGAGGTACCACAATTTGTGTCGGCGGACAAGCTTCCCGTGTCACGGGCGCTTGTGGCGAAGATGTTGGCGCTTGCGTTTAACTCCAAAAATGCCATCGAAACATTGGATCGGGAAATATCGTTTTCGGACACAAGTCCTACCGACTGGTATGATAAATACATCAACACTTGCTGTATACAAGGGTACATGAGCGGAACGCGGGAAGGTTTTTTTGAACCTGATGCCTATTTAACGTTGCAACAGGCGCAATACCTCATAGATCGAATTGACAAAAACAATAAAATCAAAATTAAAATTACAAGCGAGACAAAGGATAAACCGATTTCCTACGCATTGTGGACAGAGCTGTACACGAAGGCATTAAAAAATGCCTATAATGATGATGACTTGAAAGCGCAATACGGCTTAGAAGAAGACTCTTTTGTGGTGATGGTGACGGCAGAACAGTATGGAAAATTAAAACCGTGGGTGGCCATTACCGACACAGGAAAAATATCTTATGAAGGTCTACAAATAGACCAGTATACCGACACAAGAATCAAGGTGCTTCGAAAAGATGATGAGATTGTTGCCTTCTTGGAACTGGAATCGACAGAGCCGGTTATTTTAAATGCGTATGTGGTGGGCTGTACGCAAGGGGATATCACCATTTTTACAGGAGGCGTTCTCAAACGATACAGCTATAAAAATGACTTGGATCAGGGAAAAGCCTCCGGTGCCATTGCAGATGTAAAAATAAAAAGGGGCAGTGCAACCGCCGTCACGTTATATGAAGAGACAATGACGGGTGTGATGAAGGTTGTAGACGAAGCGTATGTAGAAGTGGATCAAGACGGCGTGACAAAGCAGGTGCCGCTCACGGATGTAAAAGTATACGCCATCTCGGATAATGGACCGAAATGGAGAGAATTAAAAGATGTAATTGTGGGGGGAAGCGGCTACAAAATATTTTTAAAAGAAGGCAACGGGTGCGCCATCGTGTTCGGTCAAAAACCGACGTTGGCTAACATGCGGGTATCCATCAGCACAACAAACTTTGCGGGTCTTTTGCATGATACGGTGGCGATAACGTCAGACACTGCATACAGCGTAGAGGCAGGCGGCGACACAAAGAAGTATGAAAAAGGGCAAGTTCTTACCATTTCGAAAACAGAGAATGCAGATTTATTTGGGCAACAGCGCATCTATATCAAACCATTGGATGAAAAAGGAAAAATCCAAATCAATTCAATTCAGAGGAACATGAAGAACAGCCCCCAATATAGAGGCGTCATTGAAATAGGCAAAAAAGATGGCGGCTACACGATTGTCAACGAATTGCCCCTTGAAAAATACTTATACAATGTGGTTCCGTCTGAAATGCCAGCGAGCTATGGCTTGGAGGGCTTAAAAGTGCAAGCAGTGGCAGCCAGAAGCTATGCGTACAACCAATTTTATGTAAACGCTTATGCAAAATACGGCGGCAACATCAACGACTCGGCCAGTAGCCAAGTGTATAACAATATAGAAGAAAACGAAGTGGCCAACAGTGCCATCGAAGAGACGAAAGGGCAGTGCATTGCGTATGAGGGGAACATCATCACCGCATTTTATTTTTCTACATCGGCGGGCGTTACGACAAATGCGGGTGAAGTGTGGAACGATCGGGTGACGAAACGTTTTCCAGCCACCACGCCGGAGTATTTGAAGGCGAAGGAACAATACATCGGCGCAGACTACGGGGATTTGACAGTAGAAGAGAATATGGCAAACTTTATCAAATCGACCAATGTACAAAGCTACGATACACAGTCTTCGTGGTTTAGATGGAACATCACGATGACAGCAGCAGACCTAACCGAGAGTATCAATCGAAATTTAAAGAAACGATACGAGACAGATACAACACTGGTCAAAACACTACAAAATGGCAGCAACTATCGAAGCCGCCCGATTGAGTCGATTGGAAAAATAAAGGACTTAGAGGTAACAAAGCGCGGTGCAGGCGGTGTTGTGATGGAAATGAAAATCGTAGGGGATCAAAACACCATCTTGGTGAGCACCCAAACGGCGATTACAAACCTAATACGCCCGATACAATATAACAAAGACAAGGAAAGCATCACGGTTAACCTAAAGAACGGATCAACGATAAAAGATAGCACCTGCATCCCAAGCGGCTTCTTCATTATAGAAAAAAAGACAGATGAAAGCGGGAATTTGCAATCGGTTCAGTTCTTTGGCGGCGGCTATGGTCATGGGGTCGGCATGAGTCAAAACGGGACGCTAGGCATGGTACAAGAGGGATATACCTACACAGATATTCTTAAACATTATTACAACGGAACAGAGCTGAAGAATATATATTAAACGGATTCTAAGGCATTGCAAAAAAATATTAAAGTTTTTCTTGACATAGCAGGGAATGTATAGTAAACTCACAAACGTTGCATTAGAACTTCCTTGCAAGCCCAGATAGCTCAGTCGGTAGAGCAGAGGACTGAAAATCCTCGTGTCGGCGGTTCGATTCCGTCTCTGGGCATATGGGTCACTAGCTCAGCTGGTAGAGCACTGGACTTTTAATCCAGTTGTCTCGGGTTCGAACCCCGGGTGACTCATTTGCAACTGCTTTCTCATGCAAACAGCAAAAAGAAAGAAATTGTAGAAAAAAAGTTTTTTTAAAAAAGTATTGACAAGTTATGCAACATATGGTAATCTTACATCTCCGGCAGATAAGCACACAAACTTCTCTGGTCGGGACATAAACACTGAATGATTGAACATTGAAAACTGAATAATCAGAATTGAAACAAACCAAATCCATCAAGAATTTGAGTAACAACGTTTCGTGTAAGCGAAACAAAAGAAAAGTCAGAACAGCTTGACTTGGTTAAACTTCAAAGTTTATGAAAGCCCGTCAAAAGGCCAACAATAAATTTTATATGAGAGTTTGATCCTGGCTCAGGATGAACGCTGGCGGCGTGCCTAACACATGCAAGTCGAGCGGAGATATAACTTCGGTTATATTTTAGCGGCGGACGGGTGAGTAACGCGTGGATAATCTGCCTTATACAGAGGGATAACATCAAGAAATTGGTGCTAATACCTCATAAACTCCCGACACCGCATGGTGATTGGAGAAAAGATTTATCGGTATAAGAGGAGTCCG
>JAVBJY010000020.1:0-4956 GCA_031546735.1 Eubacteriales bacterium | reverse complement strand
CAATGTACGGTAGATCAAGTACCATTTTCTCGTATTGACGCTGAGGATCTACCAACGGAAGGCGAGACGTTTGATGCAGATTTTGATGAAATCAGAACCTATTATGAATATTTTAATGGTGCGAGTAAAACGCGTAATGGTGAAGTATATTATGCGAAGAAAAAAGTAGAGGATAAGAAAATAGAGCAATCAAATCGTTTGCTTTTAGATCTGCACCAGAAAATATTGCAAAACAAAGCAATGTCTAAAACAAGGAGGTATTTAGGATGATTATTAGACTTAAAGACGACAGCAATAACTTGGTAGCAAAAGATATATTGGGCATAACATTTGATATGTCCGTCGGACAAAGAAATGACGGCAAGTATATTGTAAATATTAATGAGAGTTACATTTTTGATGAGAGTTTTGACTCTAAAGAAGAGGCAGAAATACAGTTAATGCGTCTGGTGGATTGCCGAAATCAATTGGAAGAAGAGTTGCGAAATTATTAAGCGTGTCCTGTTTCAGCCTTCATGCTTAAATCAAAAAATATTTTTACACCCCCCCTATCTGATACATTTCCACTCGTATTCTATCTATAAGAAACAAAACAAAAAGCAAGGAGGTGAAAATATGAAAAAGTCGATTGTATCTATTATTTCTTTTATGCTTGTATCTATCATGTTTTTTAGTATGACTGCAATGGCCGCCCCTGCCACCGATGCCAACCGTTATGACGCGAATGGCAATCAAATCTACGGTTCTGGCATGTATTATGACCGCAACAACAACCCGATGTATGGAAGAAACTGCTACTACTATGACAACAATGGAGCGACTGTATCTGCTAGCGGTTGTCGCGCGTATTCTTATAATACGGATGGCAATTTGGTGCCCGCACAGTATTGCTACGACGCCAATGGAAACGCCGTTCAACCGTCAAACAGCGCCGATGCTTATAGTGGTCGCGGACGTGGTGGTTGCTGTGGTCGGTAGAAGGATCTGGGTAAAATGATCATTTCAGCTTCACGAAGGACAGATATCCCCTGTTACTATTCCGAGTGGTTTATGAATCGTATACATGATGGCTATGTTTCGACCAGAAATCCCATGAACTATAACCAAGTCGCCACAATATCGCTTCATCCAAACGATGTAGACGGCATCGTCTTTTGGACCAAAGACGCTCAAAATATGATGGATAAACTTCATGTGTTGGATCGCTTGGGCTATCCCTATTATTTTCAATTTACGCTAACGCCCTATGACAAATCGATTGAAACAGGTTTGCGTGACAAGTCAGACATTGCGCAAACCTTCATCGATTTAAGCAAAATGATTGGTAAAAGCAGGATGATATGGCGGTATGACCCCATTATCTTAAATGATGCGCTCACCATTGCGTACCACGAGAGAGCGTTTCAAAGGCTTTGTGAGAAGCTATCCAATCACGCAAGCCGCGTGACCATCAGCTTTGTCGACATGTATAAAAAAATAAAATCAAAGGCCGTAAGAGAGATATCTGAAAATGAGATGAGAGAACTCGCTTATGCATTTTCAGAAATTTCCAAACCGTATGGTTTGCCCGTCACCACTTGCTGTGAAACTGTCGATTTATCGGAGTATGGCATCGAACTTGCGCCTTGTATCGACATCAATATCATTGAAAAAATAGGCGGGCACAGCCTCCGCGTAAAAAAAGAAAATTATCAGCGACCCGGATGTATCTGTGCCAGTAGCAAAGACATTGGTGTCTACAATACATGCAAAAATGGTTGCGTGTATTGCTACGCTAATTTTAGCGAGGCTTCTGTAACAAAGAATTTTGATAAGCATGACCCCAACGGTCTGTTTCTGCTATAAGAGAAGGGTGTTGCCAAACTGAATTTTTAGTTTGGCAACACCCTTCTTCGTGTGAACATATACTACGCCTGCGTAATCGAGTTTCCTTTTTCAAGTTGTTTGATGCGGGTTTCCCCTTGGTCTGCCAGCGCTCTAAATTGGCTGAGTGTTTCTTTCATTTTGGGAAGCGCTTCTTGTTTATAGGTGTTGATGGCATCCAAGGCAGACAGCACATCTTCAAATGACGTTTTGAGCGTTTTCACTGAGATGCCCGACTCCATCGCTTGCTTTTGTACTGCAGCGCCTTGTTCCTTCAACATCTTTGATGTAAAGCTAATCAAGCCATCGGTTGTTTCATTTAATGCTTGTATTTTTTTCAACACAATTTTTTGATCATATAAGGCGCTTGCAACCATGACGGCTGTTCGCAGTGCGGAAACGGTGACGTTTTTTGCACGGTCGACGCCTCGTATCAACTCTTTGTTGTTTCTTTGGATCACTTCCATGGCGATAATGCCTTGGTGATTCACCGTCACCAACTGTTGCATGTCGAGCAATCTTTGCCGAATCGGAAACAATATCTCATTTTCGACAAAATTGATTCGCTCTGGGTCAACGCCGCTTGCCTTTGCGGCCTCTATTTGCTCTACAAGGCATTCGTCAAGCATTGTCCCCATTTCGATTTCTTTGTTTAATTTTTTTGTCAGTTCTCTCAGCGATTGTTCCTCGATGCCAAGTGTTGTATTGTCATTTTTGAGAACGGTCTTGCCATTGTCTAGCGAGGTAACAATGGTGGCAATGACGTCTTCCGATTTTTCATATTTTGCAAAATAGGATTTGATGGGGTTAAACAGTTTGCCTAACAGACCATTTTGCGCAAAATCAATCAAGCTTGGGTCTAAGTCTTTCAATTCATGTTGTAAATCGACCAGACTCTTTGATACTTGCCCGCCTTCAGAACCAGATTGAGACAACGCGCCCACCGTCACTTTTAATAGCGCATTTTTCTGTGACGATTGTTGCATGGTGCCCATGCCAAACGCCTCAATGGATTGGACAATCGTGCGTTTGTCATCTAATGCGTCCAAATCGCAGTTCATAATTGCGACAGCGTTTTGTTGTGCCTGCTGTTTTAATTGGGATACTTCCTCTGAAACAGGTTTTACCTCACTTAATATTTCCTCTTGCAATGCCTTTACATCTGCTACCTGCATCGAAAATTCCATTGTTTTGGCCACCCCTTAAATTTTTATACGACTACATTTCAGCATTAAACAGGTTTTGAATTTTATAGACAACGTCCTCTGTATCCGCGTTGATACTGGCAGACTCGTTGATACTGGATATGGTGCTGAGCACCTTGATGTCGGCGTTATACCCGATGGTATAAATCGGAACGCGCAAGCCCTCGATAATTTTACGTGTATCATTGAGGTTGGTTCCCACATTTGTTTCTCCATCCGATAGCACAAATAGCATCAGCTTTGCGTTAGGATTGTTCACCTTCGCATCCATCAGTAATTTTTCACCCACAACGATAGCATCAAACATAGCCGTGCTGGATTGGGCTGACATATCCTCCACCGCGCCTGTAAAATAAGACCGTTGATTTAGGTCGAATTTGCCGATTGGAAGGGCGATATTGACATCATCCGAAAATGTTACAAGCCCTACAGAAAAGTTAGGGTTAATAAATTTAGAACCTTCTAAAAGAGATTGTTTTAACTTATTTAATGGTTCACCCTCCATGCTACCCGACACGTCCGCCACAAATACAGCAATGATATCTCTATTGCCGCTTTTCTTTTCCTTCCAAAGTTTTTGTGCCTGTGGCAACTGGGTTCCTGTTACATTTTGGATTTCAAACGCATACGTGTCATTGTTATTAAAGCCATATTTTGTCGCGGCCTTTTGGTTGGCCTCTGTTTTACAGAAGGCTATAAATTTTTTAAGAATCTCCTGCTTCGTATCAGACAGTTGCCCAATTGCATACACAGGGTTGTCATGTCGCGCACCAAACGGGATAAAAACATAGCCAGATTTCAATTCGGGCGCGTTCACATATTGTTGGTATTCGGACACAAACCCGTCGAGCGCGCCTGATTTTGCGGCATCTTGCATTTGAAGGGTTGTGTAGGCCACAAAGGGAACGTTGGCTTGAAAGTCTTCAAAGGCTTTCACTGCCGCATCACTAAATGGATTGGTCGGGTCAAAAGAGTATAGCGTGGATAAGAGGAAATTTGCCCCGGTAGAGCTTGAAAAAGGATTGGTGTAGCCCATGGCTAGCTCGTTTGCCGCCACGGCCTCGACAATGGATTTTAAATTAATCACGCCATATTTTTTCAAGAGTTCATCGTTCTTCTCGTTTTTTAGGACGATTCCCGCTACGTTTCCTAGCAGCCTTTTTTCTACAAGCGTTGCATCAACCCCCATTGAGATTAAGGCGTCGCCCCACAATTCATTCGAAGGGGTGAATGCATCTGGCACATATTTTCCGGATGATATGTAATCCATTCCAAGCCCCGAGGCTGTGCCTCTGATCCGAACAGAAACAGGCTTGTCTCCAATGGTCGGGTTGGATTGATTAAACGCCTTTGCCATATCCACAAGCCATCGATCTGTGTCTTGCCCTGGCGATGTTTTTATTGTTGCTTTCTCTGGGGACGAAAAGATTTCAATAAAATCCGCGGTGGTGCTCTCCACCTGTGGTGGATACTTCGAAATATCAGGCAATGCGTCTTTTAGATTCGCCTCTGACAGGTCGACATTTCCTTTGTTGAGCGGCAGTGTATTCACCCTGATGTGCTGATACAGTTTGTCAAGGGCGGCCATTGCACTCGCCTCCGACACATCACTATCACTTTTTGGCGTATTTACATTTTTCGTCATAGAAATCACAAAAAACGTACCCCCAAAAACGACAATGGCTAGAGCAACAAGTATCAATAGCTGTTTTTTCGCTTTTGTCATAAAATAAATCCTCCATGTTAAGAACGTCGGCCTACCTCACCTATACCACTTTGTATCTTTAATCAAATCGTCTATTTCTTGAATGGCGACAATGTCGTCGATGTTGGTACCCTCCGCAAGTCCGTCAAGCTTTGATATTTCAAGCACGAGTTTGTCAATGCG
>JAVBJY010000184.1:0-7807 GCA_031546735.1 Eubacteriales bacterium | reverse complement strand
ATACCGCCCAACCTACAGGCAATACCCCTCTTTGCATTCTGTTTATTTCTTCACACTAATCAGAACTGTCTTGTTCGCCGCATCCCATCCTACGTCAAATCCCACGCTTTCACCAATTCTCTTGCTTCGACATAAGTCTTACCGTCTTTGATGAATCCGTTTACCTCAACTATCTCTGCGCCAAACAGATCAAAAATTACCGCTGTCTTTGGTTCCATCGCTTTTTTAACGTCTGCCTTAATCCTTTCAAAGTCCTCTGCCTAGATAAAGATATTCGAGCTTTTATTGAGTTTTGCAAAGACTTTAATGCGGATACACCGCTTATGAGTTGACACATTCATATACTCACGCGATGGAGAAAACCGACAAAACTGGTTCGGACACGTTAGATGCAATGTTCAGCAAAAAAGATGATATTGATAACACTGACAGCTAAAAATATTCATTAGTGGGTCTATTTTTTCTCCTTATCTTGAATGTATCGCGATGAATCTGCATGTAATTTTATATATCCGGACGCCAATCAGACACCAATCTATGATTTCCATCACAAATTTCATCTCAAGTTGACTGTTTTTTAAACAAGAAAACCCCCTGATTCTTCAACGAATCAGGGGGTTTTCTTTTCTTCGCCTAACAGGAGTTGAACCTGCGACCAATGGTTTAGGAAACCACTGCTCTATCCTCTGAGCTATAGACGACCATTGAATAATTTTGCCTTGGCTAATGCATTATACACGATTATGGATTAAATTTCAATCCAAAATTTTGTGGCGCATTATTCTTGTTGCCAGTATAATGTTTCTGTGTGAATTCAGCGTAAAAGGAGTGCAATTATTTTATGATTATCGGGGTGTGTAAGGTATATCTCCGTGCAGAATGGGTATATTCCTTAAAGGAAAAACGCATGGTGGTAAAAAGCCTGATTCAAAAATCAAAACATAAATTTAATATTTCCATTGCCGAGATTGAGCACCAAGATGTACACAAATCGATTGTCATCGGCTTCGCATGTGTGACAAATGAAAAGAGTCATGCGAATAGTATGATTGACAATGTGATCAATTTTATGGAGGAAAATACAGATGCGGTCATTCACGAGGTTGTGATCGAAATAATATGAAGCACCCTCTCTGATTTCATCTTTTGTTTTAGGTCGAATCTTTTGCAAGCTTCACGCCTCGACTCCAGGAAAATAAAATGAAATTATCAAGAAAATTCTGGATTTTCTATATACCGTGTGCTATAATCATGAACGTGTATAATTATTTTTGTGGCTTGTAGCTCGTTCTTTCCGTAAGCGTTCGTAACGAAACAGAAAATTCCTTATAACATCTGGATTTTTTCGATCTTCTAACCCAACGAACCTACCAGATCGACTACTCGTTATCAAAAAATGTAACGCAGTAAAAATAGAAGTTTTTTAGGGAGGATTTAAAACATGAGCAGTACATTTGAAAAGATTGATACCAATAAAATAAAATTAACTTTTACCGTATCAGCAGATAGATTCGAGGAAGGGTTGAAACATGCCTATAACGCAAACAAGGGCAAATTAAATTTGCCTGGCTTTAGAAAAGGCAAAGCACCTAGAAAAGTATTGGAAGCGCAGCTCGGAAAGGAAGTTTTCTATGACGACGCTTTCAATTTTGTGTTGCCTGATGCATATGAAGGCGCGCTTGATGAATTGAAGCTTGACGTTGTGTCAAAACCAGAAATCGATGTTGCCGAGGTAAGCACCGAAACAGGTGTTATCTTTACGGCAGAAGTTTTTCTAAAACCTGAGGTGACAATCGAAAATTACAAAGGCATTACGTACAAAAAAGCGGAAGCCGAAGTAACAGAATTAGAAATAACAGAACAGCTTGATAAAGATTTGGCCAAGAATTCACGTATTGTTTCGGTGACAGACAGACCTGTTCAATATGGCGATGTCGTGACGATAGATTTTGAAGGTTTTGTGAATGACGTGGCGTTTGAAGGCGGAAAAGGCACTGATTATGACTTAGAAATCGGCTCCCATTCCTTTATTGACACCTTCGAAGACCAACTGGTAGACCATAACGTTGGCGATGATCTCGATGTGTTGGTGACCTTCCCTGCCGAATATCAAAGCGAAGAGCTTCGCTCTAAAGAGGCCTTGTTCAAGGTTGAAATCAAAGACATTAAAGTGAAAGAGTTGCCTGAGTTAAATGATGACTTTGTACAAGACATTTCTGAATTTGATACACTTGATGAATATAAAGAAAGCATTAAGGTAAAACTCTTAGAATCAAAAGAAAACGAATCTGCAAACAAAGTATCTGAGGAAATCATCAATACATTGATTGGTATGGCTGAAATAGACGTTCCTAACGTAATGATCGAAACCGAGATCGACAACAGGGTCAACGAGTTTAAAAATAATATCGCGAGACAAGGGTTGTCCATGGACATTTATCTTCAATACATGGGTACCACGGTAGAATCGATGCGCGAGAGCTACAGAGAAACAGCCGTTTCCCATGTAAAAGGCAGATTGGTTTTGGAAGCGATTGCTAAAAAAGAAGCATTTGACGTGACCGAAGAAGATATAGATGCCGAAGTTACCCGTATTGCGCAAGTCTACAACATGGACAAGGAAAAATTAGTTTCCTATTTAAGACAAGAAGACAGAGAAAATATATCCATGGATATTAAAATTCAAAAAGCACTCGATTTTGTGAAAGCAAACGGAGTTGAAACTGCTTAAGGAGGTTTTTGTATGAGTTTAGTCCCTATTGTAGTAGAACAAACCAGTCGTGGCGAACGTTCTTATGATATTTATTCACGGCTCTTAAAAGACAGAATTATTTTTTTGGGTGAAGAAGTGAACGATGTAACCGCCAGCCTTGTTGTGGCGCAAATGTTGTTTTTAACCGCAGAAGATCCTGACAAAGACATCAGCCTTTACATCAATAGCCCTGGCGGTTCTGTTACTGCCGGCATGGCGATTTATGACACGATGCAATATGTTAAATCAGATGTGTCTACCATTTGTATCGGTCTTGCAGCCAGTATGGGTGCTTTCTTGCTATCGGGCGGAAAAAAAGGCAAACGCTTTGCACTTCCGAACGCAGAAATTATGATTCACCAACCGCTTGGTGGTGCTCGTGGCCAAGCCACCGACATCCAGATCCAAGCCGAGCAAATTTTGAAAGTCAAAAAGAAAATCAATCAAATGCTCTCTGAAAACACGGGCAAGCCTTATGACGTCGTGGCCGCTGATACCGAAAGAGATTATTACATGTCTGCCATGGAAGCCAAAGAGTATGGCTTGGTTGATGCTGTTATTACCAGATCGTTAGATAAATAAGGAGGTTAGAAATGGCTCCAAAAAATGATGAGAAAAAAGTTCGCTGTTCGTTTTGTGGCAAGTCGCAAGAACAAGTGATTAAACTAATTGCAGGCCCTGGTGTTTACATTTGTAACGAATGTGTGGAGCTATGTTCCGACATTATCGATGAAGGCTTTGAGCCAGATTTAGAACTATCTGATGAATTTAGCATTCCGAAACCACACGAAATTAGAAGTACCCTTGACGAGTATGTAATCGGTCAAGACATGGCAAAACGTGCATTGGCGGTTGCTGTGTACAACCATTACAAGCGTATTACATCTGATTTTTACCAATCGGATATAGAACTACAAAAAAGCAACATTCTAATGATTGGCCCCACTGGCGTTGGCAAAACGCTTTTGGCGCAAACGTTGGCTCGATTGTTGCAAGTCCCTTTCGCCATTGCAGATGCCACAAGCCTTACAGAAGCCGGATATGTGGGCGAAGACGTCGAGAATATTCTTCTTAAACTCATCCAATCTGCCGATTATGACATTGAAAAGGCGCAACGTGGTATCATTTATATAGATGAAATCGACAAAATCGCAAGAAAGTCTGATAATCCGTCCATCACCCGTGATGTAAGCGGTGAAGGTGTGCAACAAGCACTGCTTAAAATTTTGGAAGGTACGGTTGCTTCTGTTCCGCCACAAGGTGGTCGTAAGCATCCTCACCAAGAATTTATTCAAATCGATACGACCAATATTTTGTTTATCTGCGGCGGCGCTTTCAGTGGTCTAGAGAAGATAATCGAAAGACGGATCAATGATAAAGTCATTGGCTTTGGTGCCAAAACAAAATCAAAACAAGAACTTCGCTCTGGCGAAATTTTATCGCACATCGCACCCCAAGACCTTCAAAAATTTGGGCTGATCCCCGAATTAATTGGTCGTATGCCTGTCGTTGTAACGCTCTCTAACTTAGATGAAGAGGCGCTTGTTACGATTTTATCTGCACCACGGAACGCCCTTACAAAACAATATGTGTACTTGTTTGAACTGGACAACGTCATTCTCGAATTTAATGAAGACGCCCTTCGTGCCGTAGCCAAAAAGGCAATCGAGCAAGAAACAGGCGCCAGAGGCTTGCGCGCCATCATCGAAAACTTTATGACCGAGATCATGTATGATATCCCGTCAAACAATAGCATCGAAAAATGCATCATTACCGAAGACACGGTGTTGAAAAGCGCAAAACCGACTTACATCTATAACGACGATCGTAAGCCTATCATACGCAAAACAAAAAAAGCAAAACATAAAAAAAGCAACGCAAGCTAAGAGCCCAAGAACATTTTCTATAGGCAGTGTGTGTCTTATTTTTTCACACTGCCTTATTCTTGGGCTTTTGTCCTACATAAAAATTGAATCGAGGTATCTTTTATGGATAAACAAAACAACTTGATCGACCACTTGAAGAAGCTTGAAAAACTTTGTATCGCGTTCTCTGGTGGCATCGACTCTACCTTTTTGCTTCATGCAGCGCAGTCAGTATTAAAGGAAAACGTAATGGCAATCATCGCAAGGGGCAATATGATGACAGCACGAGATTTTGCAGACGCCATCCGCATACTGGATGGGATGGGCATTGCCTATTCGATCATAGACATCGATGTGTTCACCGTACCCGAATTTGTAGCAAACCAAAAAGACCGTTGCTACTACTGCAAAACGAATGTATTTACCGCCATCAAAGACAAAGCGGCGCAACTAGGGTTCTCCTTGGTCGCTGACGGAAGAAACGCAGATGATAGCGGCGCCTATCGTCCCGGCACAACGGCCGCTCTTGAGTTGAATGTCATCAGCCCCCTCTTTGACCTACAATTTTCTAAAAGCGACATCCGACAATGCGCTCGCCAAATGGGCATTGACATCTGGGCGAAGCCTTCCAACTCATGCCTTGCGACCCGCATCCCTTACGATCACACCGTAACGCCAGAACTACTTGCGACGGTTGAGGCGGCAGAAGAGCTATTTCATGAAAATGATGTTGACAATGTTCGCGTTAGGATTCACAATGATTTGGCAAGGATTGAATTGTCACCAGATTATCATGACATGCTGTTACACAATGAGGATATGATAAAAAAAATCAAGGCACTCGGCTTTAAGTATGTTACGCTTGATTTAGAAGGATTTAGAAGCGGTAGTATGGACTAGCATTCGGATCAGTTTTCCGAATTGTCATAGAAATGAGGGATTATTTTGGATATCGAACAATTATTAGTGAACGTGCAAGGCGGCACAACCTCCGTGCAAGATGCGCTGAATACGCTCAAATACATGCCGTATGACGAGCTTGGCTACGCCACCATCGACTATCATCGGCAACTTCGAAACGGCGTACCTGAGGTAATCTATTGTGAAGGCAAGACCGTGGCACAGGTCGCGGGCATCGTAGACAACATGATCTTACGGGGTACGCAAAACATCTTAGGCACAAGAGCAGACAGAAAATATTTTGAGCCTATCAAAGAAAAATATGAAGACGCCACTTATTTCGAACAAGCGCGCATCATCACCATCGAGCGGCAAAAAGAGAAAAAATCGGTGGGCACCATTTTGGTCGTAAGCGGGGGCACCTCTGATATCAATGTATGCGAAGAGGCCGCCATTACAGCGGAATTTTTAGGCAACAATGTGACAAGGCTATACGATGTCGGCGTGGCCGGTGTACACCGACTACTCTCCAAATTGGATTACGTAAAAGAAGCAACTGTCATCATCGTGGTGGCGGGTATGGAAGGCGCCCTTGCCAGTGTCGTCGGCGGCCTTACGGACAAGCCTGTTATTGCGGTACCGACCAGTGTCGGGTACGGCGCAAGCTTTGGCGGCGTCGCGGCGCTCCTTAGCATGCTCAACAGTTGCGCCAGCGGCGTAAGTGTGGTGAACATCGACAACGGATTTGGTGCTGGCTACATCGCCAACAGCATCAACAAATTAAAAGGGTGAGGGATCATACATGAAAATATTATATTTCGATTGTTTTTCCGGCATTAGTGGCGATATGACCATCGGTGCGCTGTTGTCTTTGGGCATTGATCACGAACAGTTTCGCTCCGAATTAAACAAGATATCGTTGGATGGCTTTCATGTGACGATTAAAGATGTGGTAAAGAACGGCATCAGTGCCACCGATTTTGATGTGCACATCGAGGCACATGACCACCATGATCATGACCACGAACACAGCCACGGACGTCATCTTACAGAAATTTTGGATCTGATCGAAAAAAGTACAATTTCCGAAAATGCCAAATCACTTTCTAAAAAGATTTTTAACCGATTGGCACAAGCTGAAGCAAAGGTGCATCACACCACGCCCGAACAAGTACACTTTCATGAGGTTGGTGCTGTAGATTCGATTGTGGATATCATTGGTGCCGCTATTTGCATCGATTTGCTTTCCCCTGATAAAATATGCGCCTCCATCATCAACGACGGCTACGGGTTCACCCACTGCGCGCACGGCAAGATCCCCATTCCGGTACCCGCCGTGTTGGAAATATTCTCAAACGCCTCCGTCCAATTTCGCCAGATCAATGTAGACAAGGAACTGGTAACGCCGACAGGCGCAGCCATCATCGCCGAGCTCGCCGAAAGCTTCTCGCTATGCCCTTCTATGAACGTGACCAAAACTGGCTACGGTGCAGGCAAAAGAAACAACGAGATGCCCAATGTGCTCCGTGTGATGTTAGGCGAAACCATTGAATCCTCCGAAGAGATCACCATAATCGAGACCAATATCGACGACTGTTCTCCCGAAATTTTATCCTATACAATGGAAAAGCTTTTGAAAAATGGAGCGCATGACGTTTTCTTCACACCGATCTACATGAAAAAGAACCGCCCTTCTGTTATGATGACCGTTCTATGTGCGCATACGCAGTTGGATACCATGAAAGCCATTCTTTTTTCTGAGACTACAACAATCGGCATGCGCTATCATGTAGAAAACAGATTTTGTCTGCCTCGAACGTTTCGCTCTGTTTCAACCAAATACGGCGACGTCGATGTAAAGTGTGTCCGCCTTCATGATGGCGAAAAAACATACGTGGAATTTGAAACTGCCAAAGCGCTGGCTGAAAAATCCAATGTTCCGATTCATGCCATCTATGCCGAGGTGCAAGGACTTCTGAAAGACAAAAATGATTATTGGAAAGAAAATGAAAAAAAATAAAATTCTCTCTTGACACTTTCCCTAATGTGTACTATAATAAAAAACGTTGTTGGGAGTGACACAAACTGCTTTCGACAAGCTTCGAAGTTTTGCCCAGATAGCTCAGTCGGTAGAGCAGAGGACTGAAAATCCTCGTGTCGGCGGTTCGATTCCGTCTCTGGGCATACTTGCGGGTGTGGTACAATGGTAGAACACCAGCCTTCCAAGCTGGATACGTGGGTTCGATTCCCATCACCCGCTTCAAGCACACAAAAAAGCCTTTCGTATGTT
>JAVBJY010000132.1:0-11477 GCA_031546735.1 Eubacteriales bacterium | reverse complement strand
CCGCGCTCTCTCGTGTCGAGGATGCCGATATGGCAGCTACAATGACCGAATACAGCACAACAAACGTATTGGTGCAAGCGGGGATTTCGATGCTCGCGCAGTCTAACCAACGTCCACAGCAAGTTCTTCAACTTTTACAATCTAGGGGTGTTTTCTTTTGAACGAAGAAAAATTCTTGGGCAAGGCAACGCTCTACGCAAAGTTTAGACCCACCTACCCCACTGCCGCCATCGACTACCTGTACACAGCAATCGGCTTTGACGAAAATTGTAAAATCGCCGATATTGGTGCTGGCACCGGTATTTTGAGCAACCTATTGCTTCAAAGAGGAAGCGCTGTCGTATGTGTAGAACCAAACGATGACATGCTTGCGACTGCCAAACAAGCGCTCTCAGACCATCCGAAGGTGCAGTTTGTAAAAGCATCTGCCGAGCAGACGATGCTACAAGACCATTCCGTGGATTTTATTACCGTTGCACAGGCCTTTCACTGGTTTGACCGACGCCCATTCAGGGCAGAATGTGACCGAATCTTAAAAAAAGGTGGTAAGGTCGTCCTCCTCTGGAACCATCAAGCCCATACCGACACCATTCGTGTCGAAATGGCGGAAATCAACCGAAGATTCTGCCCCGATTTTAAAGGGTTTTCAGGTGGAAGTGCCCAACATGCGGATGCATATACTGATTTTTTTAAAGATGGTCTTTGTACATATAAAACCTTTCCAAACGACCTCTATGCCGACGAAAACAATTTTATCGGCAGATGTCTGTCTTCTTCCTATGCGCCAAAAGAAGACTCGCCACTCTACACCGCGTACCTCGCGGCGCTTCGAACGCTCTTTAACACCCATAGCAAAGATGGCCTGCTTGTCATGCCAAACAAAACCCACCTCTACATCGGTGAATAAAAATTCCTTCGCCAACAAATACTATCTTTGGAAACTTATCTGTTCTTAGAAAGTGGTTCGTATCCTTTGAAACCCAAAGTGGCATATGAAACCTGAAAATTTTATCATTAAATCTGTCAAAAAATGAATAAAGTTTTACTTTTTCGAAAGAATATATAACGAGATAAATTTGTTTTAAGGAGGAATTTTTTTGAAGGCAACAGGTATAGTCAGAAGAATAGATGATTTAGGGCGGGTTGTCATACCCAAAGAAATAAGAAGAACGTTAAGAATACGGGAAGGCGACCCCTTGGAAATATTTACAGACCGTGAGGGCGAAATTATATTAAAAAAATATTCACCGATTGGGGAATTGGGCGCGTTTGCCAAAGAATATGCCGAGAGCTTGGCGCAAACCGCCGGTCATATTACCTGTATCGTAGATAAAGACCAGATCATCGCCGTATCGGGCGGCGGCAAGAAAGAATTTATGGAAAAACATATCAGCGTCGAGATGGAGAAGCTGATTAATACGAGAAACACGCTCGTCGCCACCAGAACCGATAATAATTTTGTGCCAATACTAGAGGAAGATGACGAGACGCTGTATAACAACGAGCTCATCACGCCGATCATGGCAGAAGGAGACGTTTTGGGGGCGGTTGTTTTCCTGTCGATCAACAAAAAAATGGGGGAACTAGAGGGCAAACTGGCCCAAACCGCCGCGGGGTTTTTAGGCAAGCAGATGGAACAATAAAAAAAAGACACAGATTGCCACAACGCGCATCTTTCTGCGCCGTGCCGACCTGTGTCTTTTTTTTATTGTTCTTACACTTCTAACCGACATACGTCACATTTTTCTATGATCTTGATGATTTTATCTTTTTCACATACTTCTCGGTCGCTTCTTCGCATATTCTGTTCTTCTAATCTCTCGATCGAATGACAAACAATGCCCCTGACGCGACCGTCACCCGTGCCGTCTCCCCTTGCATCACATTGCTTACGCCGCGAGATGCATAGCGGTATAGCGTCGCCTCCGCTAGCGGATAGGCAAGCCCCGACGTCGTCACCCCCGTGGTCACTTCCGAATACGGAATGAGAGAGATGATATCGCCGGGCACGCCTGTAAGGGCAAGCGATGTATGGTTGTCGATTAATGTCATCTGGTTGCTTTCCTGCATGAGCCACGCCGTTACGTTTTTTTCCCGTGCCACCCATAACAAATTGGCGTTGGCAAGGGAATGATCAAAGCGGCTGCCCATCCCCCCAAAAATAAAAATCTCGTCGGGGTTCAAAGAAAGCGCATACGCCATACACAATTCCATATCGGTTTGATCCTTTGCCGCCGGGTACACCTGAAACGGAACAGACTTGTTTTGATAATAAGAAATGTGTGCCTCCTCTGCCGAATCCAAGTCGCCGATAATGATATCAGGCGTGAGACCAAGGCGAAACAAGTGCCGTATGCCGCCGTCACAGCAGATGATATAACAGTCTTCACTGATTAGGCTATGAACCCAATCATCACTTTTTATTTCTGCGTTTCCAAAAATCAATGCCTTCATGATTTTCCTCAAATTTATAAATGATATCATTAAAGTCTGCAATGGCACGTGCCTTATTCGGCGCATCAAAGACAGCAGAGCCGACCACAATGACGTTGGCACCCGCATTTAAAACGTCGCTGATGTTGGAGGCATTGACGCCGCCGTCTACTTCAATGTCAACCTTCAAGTTATGTTTGCTAATATGATTGGCAAGATTGAATACCTTTGATAAGGTAGACGGAATCAAAGACTGACCGCCAAACCCCGGCTCCACAGACATCACAAGCACCATGTCTACATATTCTAAAATATCCAACACCGATGTGTAATTGGTCTGGGGCTTAATTGTCACTGCCGCCTTTTTGTTTAACCGTTTGATGCTTTTGACAACAGACAAAATGCCGTCGACACAAGCTTCTTGGTGTACGTTGATGATGTCGGCCCCTGCATTTGCAAAATTTTCTATATACATTTCTGGATTGGAGATCATCAAATGAACGTCCAGTGTCATATCCGTCATCTTGCGTATGCTTTCTATGACAGGAATACCCATGCTGATATTATGAACAAAGTGTCCATCCATCACATCCGCATGCAGGTACTCTATACCACTATTTTCGAGCAGCCGAATTTCTTCCCCAAGTTTTGAAAAATCCGCCGACAATATAGATGGTGCTAGTCTAATCATTCTTTTTATCTCCTTTGTTTAAACTCCCCTAATAAGTCACAATATCGTTTGTACCGCTGTTCTTTTATGGCGCCCCCTACGTTCTCTTGTATGGCACATTCTGACGCATTGACATGCAAGCAATCGAAAAACCGACACTGATTGAGAAACGGCCTAAATTCTACAAAGTAGTTCTGTAGTTCTTCCGGCTCGATGCCGTCAAGTGTTAACGATGTAAAGCCGGGCGTATCGATAATAAACGTATCTTCCCACGCTTTTAACAGTTCCACTTGCCTTGTCGTATGCTTTCCTCTCTCGATTTTTGTACTAATAACCCCCGTCTTTAGAAAAAAATCTGGTACGATTGCGTTGATGATGCTACTCTTCCCTACACCAGAGGGGCCGGCCAAAACCGACACCTTCTTGTCTAGCGCCGCTTTCAATTGTGCAAAGCCTGTGCCGTCCTTTGTACTCACCGGCACAATTTCATATAGCCCGTCGTAAAGCTGTACAACCTCTTGCAAAGCCTCCGACGATGCCAAATCGACTTTATTGATACAAATTGTAACGGCCACATTTTGTTTTTCAGCCAAAATGATAAACCGATCCAACCGATCCAAGCTGATGTCTGGGCTGACGAGCGAAAACACAATGACCGCCATGTCCACATTTGACACCTTCGGGCGCACCAACATGTTCCGACGTGGGTGAATCGTTTGGATCGACCCCACGCATTTATTCTGTTCGGGCAGAATGTTAAGCGAAACAAAATCCCCGATGGTCGGAATTTCTTTTTCTTTTCTGAACAGCCCCCGTGCACTACATTTGTACACGCCGTCTGCCGTATCGACAAAATATAAGCCGCCGACACCTTTTACAATTCTACCGTCAATCGTGTTCATCCATTATTCTCCCGCCGAAAAATCCATTGACATCGAGCCATACATCGCGCCATCCACCAACATTTGAAATTCGACCGTGCCATCGCCTGTCACAGGCAACGTGAGCGGAAAGTCTTTTTTTGTCAGCTCTTTGTTATATACTTCTTCCGCTACGTGGGACGCGTTGATTCGAATGATCTGCACATTAAAGGTATCCTTGCCGTCTGGCAACACAGGATCGACCTTTAATGTCTTTGTTTTTTTAACCGGTGCCGCCGTTGCCTTCACCGTTTCTACTTTCTTGCCCGAACTGACCACAAGCTTCACAATGTCGCCCGCTTCTGCCTTCGTGCCGGCTTTGATGCCTTGGGTGATGACGTGATCCTTTTCGACCTTGCTACTCTCAGAATACGTGATGTTTCCAACCGTCAATTCTGCCGCCTTTAACGCCTTAATCGCCTCTGCCTCTGTCCATCCTTCTACCGCGGGCACGATGACGGTCGTCACTTCTTTGCCCATGCTGATGGTGAGGGTGACGGCAGATCCTTTTACAACCATTTCTTTTGGCAATGGGTCTTGGGAGATGACGACGTTTTTGGTAATGGTGTCGCTGTATGCATATTCGGGCTTCACATCTACGTCCAAATCTTCAAAATAAGAATACGCATCGGTGATTTCCTTGTTGATGACGTCTGGAATCTCAATTTTGTCAGTGCCGAGGCTAACGACAACGGTGAGCGTCTCGCCCTTATAAATGATTTCGTCTGCGCCCAAATTTTGGGAGATGATCTCCCCTTCTGGCACAACGTCGTCGTGTGCTTCGGTCTTGTCTAGATAGATTTCAAGGTCTTCCGCCGTTTTTAAGGCATCTTCAAAGGTATGTCCCTTTAGGTTTGGCACTGGTATTTTAGGGTTGACCGTGTTGGAAATGTAATAAACGCCAACGCTTGTAATCAGTGCAATGATCGCAAAGGCGGTCACAATGGCCGCAATGATCACGTTCTTTTCTTTCTTCTTTCGCATTTTCTTTTTGTTAACGTCGTCTGGTTCTTCTAGCAACACACTATACTCATCGTGTGTCATCCCTTTGCCGCGAATCGTATTGATTTCCTCTTCGGTGATCTTTACGGTAGGCGAATCAATAAAATCTGTCGATTTTTTTACAAAATCCCCTGCGGCATTTGTAAGGGCACGCTTTAAATCGCTGTTTAGGCTTTCGGCATCCTTATACCGATTAAACGTATTTTTTTCAGCCGCTTTCAAGATGATATTCTTCAGGCTTGCACTCAAGTCATGGTTGAAATCTTCCATGTTTGGCAACTGCTCATTGATATGTTTATAGGCAAGAGAGACAGCCGAATCGCCATCGAAGGGAAGATTACCCGTTGCCATTTCATACATCACGATGCCCAATGAATACAAATCACTCTTGGCATCCACAAACCCACCCCGCGCCTGCTCGGGCGAAAAATAATGCACAGAGCCGACAGAATCGGTGGTTAGTGTAGCCGAGGACGCCGCCCGCGCAATGCCAAAGTCGGTGACCTTCACCGTTCCATTTTGGGTCACGAGGATATTTTGAGGCTTTATATCGCGATGTACGATATTGTTTTTATGTGCATGTTCGAGTGCCGACGCAATTTGAATCGAGATGCCCAAAATTTCTTTATTGTCAAACGGCGCTTTCTTGTTAATCAGCTCTTTCAGCGTTACACCGTCAATATACTCCATCACGATATAATAGATCAAATCTTGACAGCCCACGTCGTACACATTCACAATGTTTGGATGGGTCAATCGTGCCGCCGCCCGTGCTTCTACGTCAAAGCGCCTGACAAACTGCTCATCTGACGTGTATTCTTCTTTTAACACTTTAAACGTAACATATCGTTCTAACTTTTCATCTTTTGCACGGTACACAATGGCCATGCCGCCTATGCCGATTTTTTCTATAATGGTATACCGCTGATTAATCACCGTACCGGGTTGTATTACCATTTATACGCACACCTCCAAAATAAAACGCATTATCTTTGTATTAAAACAACAGAAATATTATCGCTGCCGCCATTCTGGTTTGCACCATCAATCAGCGCATCGGTTTTGACCGCGAGTTCACAGTCTGTTAAAACAAGTTGTAAAATTTCTTTGTCGCCTAGCATCGTTGTCAATCCGTCTGAGCACATAATGAATATGTCGCCCGGATGGGTTTTTGTAATCAGACCATCCACCAGCAGCTCGTCGTCAATGCCCAACGCCCTTGTGATAATATTTCGTTTTGGATGATTTCTCGCTTCGTTAAATGTAATTTCGCCCGCCTTGACCAGATCCATCACAAAGGTGTGGTCGGTGGTAATTTGCATGATGTTGTGGTCGCGCACAAGATAGAGCCTACAGTCGCCCACATGGGCAATATACAGCGAATCTTCATGCAGACACGCCGCCAAAAATGTCGTGCCCATGCCCGCATAAGCCGACATTTGCTTCGACAGTTCAAACACGCGTTGGTTCGCATATCTCGTCGCGCCCACAAGCAAGTCTAAGATTTCTGTGTTAAAATTCGCAATGACATGATCGCAAAAAAATCGGATCGCATTTTCGCTGGCAATATCCCCTGCATTATGACCACCCATCCCGTCTGCCACGATGTACAGGTTTGGCAATGACCCAATCGGATCATTGGACACAAAAATAAAATCTTCGTTTATCGGTCTTTTTTTTCCAACATCTGACTTTCCGGTACCTAACATATCAACACCTCTACTCTGGTTTCGTGAGAGTATTTTCTTTGCCTATAGTCGACGCTAAACATTTCGCATTTATTCTTTAGTGTCACCTATGTAGCGATTTCGCAGTTGGCCACAAGCCGCATCTATATCGCCGCCAATTTTTCTTCGAATGGTGGCTTCTACGCCGTTTTTATTTAAAATATCGGCAAACGCGTCCACCGTATGTTTCGCGCTTTTTTTAAACTGTGATTCTTTGATTTCGTTTATGGGGATCAGATTGACGTGGCTCAGGGTGCCCCGTAGCCGCTGGCTTAACTCGATCGCACAGCTTTCCATGTCGTTTACGCCGTCTATAAGTGCGTATTCGAAGGTGACACGCCGCTTTGTTTTGTTCCCATAGAATCGTGCCGCCTCAAAAAGTGCATCGATGGGATATTTTTTTGAAACGGGCATCATGCCGCTTCGTATTTCGTCATTGGGCGCGTGAAGGGAGACAGCCAGCGTAATTTGCAAGTTTAGGTTCGCCAACTCGTATATCTTGTCGATAATGCCACAGGTAGACAGCGTAATGTGCCGCTGCCCGATGTTGATTCCCTCTTCGCAGTTTACAATCTCTAAAAAACTCAGGATATTATGAAAATTATCAAGGGGCTCGCCGCTCCCCATGATGACGATATTTGAAATTCTCTCGCCTATGTCGTCTTGCACAACATAAATCTGAGACAAAATTTCACCGGCAGACAGATTGCGTTCAAGGCCATGTATCGTAGAGGCGCAAAAGGTACACCCCATTTTACAGCCAGCCTGCGAAGAGACACACATCGAATTTCCATATGTATATTTCATCAAAACACATTCTATTATAGTATTATTTCCCAAATCTAACAAGTATTTTATCGAATTATCGTGGTTTGACACCCGTTTCTCTGCCACCACGGCCTGTGAAATGTAGCAATTGTCATTTAGTTTATCTCGCAACGGCTTAGAAAGGTTGGTCATATTTTCAAAGTCGGTGACATGCTTTTGGTGTATCCAACCAAAAATCTGCTTCGCCCGAAATGGTTTTTCTCCAATGCTCCCGATAAAAGCCGTTAATGCTTCTAGTGTGAGTGATTTTATATCTGTCTTCATTTTTTTCTCCTCAATCGCGCCATGAAAAATCCGTCGGTATGATACATGTGTGGCAAAATCTCGATATAGCCGTCTTTGGCCGACGCAATATTTGTAGGTTGGTACGGGGTTATGTCCTCTGGTTCAAACGGATACCGTTCGACAAACCATTGTATATTTTTTAGGTTTTCTTCTTCTGAGATGGTGCAGGTGCTGTACACAAGCACACCGCCCTCTGCCACATATTGTTGCGCCGCCTCTAACAGCGTCCGTTGTAAGGCAGAAAGCGCCAACACATCTTCATATGTCTTCGAATATTTGATGTCTGGTTTTTTTCTCAACAGACCAAGGCCGCTACAGGGCGCATCTAACAGCACATAGTCGGCAGACGCCTTGTCGCCTTCCTGTACAGCAAGCCCATCTTGCAATTGTGTCTCGATGATCTCTATGCCCAACCGTTTTTTTGTATCCTCTATCAACTGCAACTTGTGCTCATAAATATCTCTTGCATAAATTTTCCCCATATTTCCCATTTGATATGCAGCATAAAAAGATTTTCCGCCGGGTGCCGCGCAAATGTCGATCATCGTGCTCCCAGGTGTTGGATGTAGCACATCCACCGCCAACGCCGCGCTCTCGTCCATAATATGAAACAAGCCCTCTTGGTAGCTCCGCAATTTTGCAAGGTCACCCACCCGAGATAAGCGCAAGCAGTTTTTGTGAATATGCCCCCGCGTAACGCCGACCCCTTCTGCGACCAACGTTTCCATCAGTGCCTCGGGCGTCGTCTTTAACAGGTTGGTGCACACCGTCACCTCCGGTGTCTCGTTATTGCCCTCTAGTATTTGCGTAATGGTTTCATCGTCATATTGCCTACGCCAGTACGCAATCATCCATGGTTGATATGAATATTTAACAGACAAATACCGCTCTCGATCTGCCTGCGCATCTGGCCACTGGATATTGTCCGCGTTTCGCACAATATTTCGCAATACGCCGTTTACAAACCCCGTCAGCGTTTGAAAGCCTCTCTGCTTGGCGATTTTGACCGCCTCATTGCAAACAGCAGACACTGGCACTTTGTCCATAAACAAGATCTGATACACGGAGGTCCGTAAAATGCTTGCAATGAGCGGTTTCATCTTGGTTGTCTTTGTGTTGGAAAACTGGTCGATGACATAATCGATGTAAATTAAGTTTCGAAGGGTACCATTCACGAGTTCTGTGACAAATGCCTTTTGCACCGTCGTCAGCGTGTCGTCGCGCCCTAAGGTTTTGCGCAACACAATGTTGTTGTACCCTTGCTCGTGTATAATATCCATTAAGATATAAATAGCGGTTTCTCTATCTTTCATTTGTATGCTCCCTAATTTGAAGTAAGTAACAAATGAAGTGTATCATAAAACAAAGTAAATGGGTACAAAAACAAGACAAACTGCGCGCCGTCCTGTCGATTTTCGCACAAAAAATATTTTGTTGCGCATAAAAACATGTTGTGTTATAATTTACTTCGTTATGTTTATGCAGGTATACAGCCTGCAACAAAGCAACTTTTACAGAGATGCCAAAATGTATCTCAATCCCACTATTAGAAGAGGTGAACACCATGCGTGAAGGAATCCATCCTGTTTATTTCCAATCAAAGGTAAAGTGTAACTGTGGTACTGAGTTTGTAACAGGCTCAACCAAAGAAGACATCAGAGTCGAAGTTTGCTCAAAATGCCATCCATTTTACACCGGAAGCCAAAAGCTTTTGTTAGAAGCTGGCGGTAGAGTTGAGAAATTTAAGAAAAAATATAAAATTGACTAACAGTTTTATCTACAAACACAAGCGAAGGCTGATTTTCTTACTGAAAATCAGCCTTCTTTGGTATATTGCAAAATAAGGAGGAAACGCTATGGTTCGTAAGTTGTTTTATTTTTTGTATGCGGTCATTGTGCTGTTGCCACTCGCCCTCATGTTGTATTGGTTCCCGTTTATCGAAGACCCGATTCCCATGCACTTTGATGGTTCTGGCACGGTAGACGGCACGGGGAGCAAGTACAGCCTGTTGGTATTTCCCGTTCTAGCCCTCGTCATATTGATCGGGCTACAAGTGTTTTCGCGGCTACAGCTCAAGGAACAGAAGTTGATTCTTTCTCTTCACTTGATCGGCTTTGGCATCGCCCAACTCTTCGGTTCGGTCGGTCTCATGCTGTTATATATCGCCTACAAACACGCCACCCATGTATCTGACACTTATTTTTTCATGGTGTTCACGTTTTCGTTCTCTGTCTTGTTTATTTTCATGGGTGCCTCGATGTTGACTTGCGGCCGAAACAAATGGATTGGCTTTCGTACGAAATGGACGCTCGCCAGCGATGAAGTTTGGAACAAAACCCATGCCCTCATAGGGCGGCTATATATTTCGTTCGGCATCGGCGGTATGCTTGCTTCGTTTCTCGTCAATCGCGTGACCACCTTTTTAATCATCATTGCCGTTTCGATTGTCATCGGCTTGATCGGCACTTTATATTCATATTCACTTTCTAAAAATACATAAACCGAATACCAAACCGTAAAACAAAAAAGCATACGATTGCAAAGTATATTTCTTTGACCTCGTATGCTTTTTTGCTAATCTTCACTATAGATGTTTTTGCCCAGTTCTCTGATTGCCGATTCCTTCGGCATCGGTTTGCCCATAAAGAACCCTTGCCCTACATTGCAACCTCTGTCTTTTAACCAGTCAAGCTGCTGGCGCTCTTCGATGCCTTCGGCGATTACATCCAAGTGGATGTTGTGCGCCAAGTCTATAATGGAAGATAAAATTTCCTTGTCGCCGTCTTTCTCTGTAATCGTGTCCACAAATGACTTGTCGATCTTCAACACCTTAATCGGAATCTTCTTCAAATAGGTAAGAGACGAATATCCCGTTCCAAAATCATCTAACGAAAAGAAAATGCCCTGCCCGCTCAAACGTCCAATTTTGTGTAAGATGTCTTCGATTGATTCCATCATGACCGATTCGGTAATTTCTAGCTTAATGTTTTTAGGATTGATATTTTTTCTGTGTAATACATCCAATACCTTGTCGACATAATCTTCGCACATCAATTGTACAACCGACACATTAACAGAAATCTCAATATCTTTATACCCAAGGGCTGTAATCTCGTTTAAAAAATCGGCTGCTGTCTCTAGCACCCAGTCACCAATCGGAATGATTAACTGATTTTTTTCAGCCTGTGGGATAAACTTGTTGGGCGGCACGAAGCCACGTCTCGGATTGATCCAACGAATCAACGCCTCAAAGCCACATAATCTACCCGAATCCATTTCAAACTGTGGTTGATAATAGATGACAAACTCATCGTTCTCGATGGCCGAGCGCAACTCGCTCTCGATCATAATAATCTCGTAGATATCATTTTTCATTTCATTTGTAAAAAATTGTGTCCTGTTTTTGCCCATCTCCTTCGCCCTGTTCATGGCGATATCGGCGGCCTTAAACAACTCGCCATAACTCGTGCCGTCTTCTGGATAAAAACTGACGCCGATACTGGCTGATACCGACAGCTTGATGCTGTTGATGTAATAGTCTTTTTTCAGTTCTTCTAAAATATTGAAGATGTATTCTTTTAATTCTTGTTCTGAATTCATATCTTGGTAGA
>JAVBJY010000002.1:0-2684 GCA_031546735.1 Eubacteriales bacterium | reverse complement strand
TGTTTTGTCTGCTTCTGTCGGTTTGTTTGCGTCCATAAATGCTTGGATTTTGTCAAATGTGGCTTGGTCAATTGTACCGTCTGCAAGCAAAGAGTCCATTATACGAAAGCCGCCTCCAAAACCACCGCGACCATGTCCGTCGCCCTCCGGTTTGTGTGTTTTTTCAAATTCTTTGATTGCATCGTATTGCGTTTGCGTAATGATTTTGTTTTCGAGCAGTGGAGCCAACATATCAGGGCGCTCTGCTTTTATACCACCTGTTTTTGATTTTTCAATCATAGCGGCACGATCAGCCTCTGATGGCTTATTCGCGTCCATGTACGCTTTGATGTTATCCAGTGTCGTCTGGTCGATGATGCCTTCTGTTACCAGTTGAGCGAAATGACCGCCTCTTGGTCGATTGGCATCTGCCTGTGCGGTCTGGGCTTGCGGTGCCTTCGTGCTTGTGTCTGCGGAAGCGCCAAATACCATGGTTGTTCCTGCTAATATTCCTGTGATGACAAGTATTGCGCCTAAATTGATATTCTTATTTTTTTTCATGGTTGTTTCCTCCTGTTTTTTTATTTTTTTGTTTTGGTTGCTTGTGTGAGATATCTCAAGCTCAAAGTTAGTATACGACGTGAACCTTAAAGCAATCTTAAAATAAAAAGTTTTGCGAAGCAAAATTTTAACCTCTGCTTATGAAGCACCGCGACTGGTCGCGGCTAGGAACAGTGCGAAGCACTTTCCTAACATATAAAAAAGATTATGATTTGAAAAAAATTTCAAATCATAATCTTTTTTGGATAGCGTGTTGTTACGTTTTACTTGCATTTGCTTCGTACGTTGCAGCCCTCGCAACCGCCACAGCAACCGCCTTTCTTCCTCTTTTTAATCGAATAATAGATGACTGCAATGACAATCAAAATCGCAATAGCCGCAATTACAATGTCGATCCAATTCATAATAAAACCTCCCGTTGGATAAAAATCTGTTTAAGCGCCTGCTTAAAATCCCAATAAAAGTCCGCCTTGATATACAATAAATGACACAACCCAAGCGGCAAGTGTCTGGTAACAAACGGCAAACATCGTCCACTTCCAAGAGTTCATTTCTTTTCTTATTGTGGCAAATGCCACCAAGCAAGGCATATACAAAAGCACAAACGCCATATAAGAATATGCCTGTAGCTGTGTGAAAGCAGAAGAAATCGCAGTTGCAAGTGATGTACCCCCTCCAGTTGCATCAGATACATTATACAAAATACCGAGGGTAGATACAACGGCTTCTTTTGCGATAAAGCCTGTCAATAGCGAAACCGACGCCCGCCAATTGCCAAAACCGAGCGGTGCGAATAGGGGTGCGATGAAGGCACCAATTCTACCAAAGATGCTATTCTCATTGTTATCAACCATCTGCAATGAAAAATTAAACGATTGCAAAAACCAAATGATAATGGAGGCACATAACAAAATTGTTAAGGCACGGATGATAAAATCTTTTGCTTTCTCCCACATGTGGAGCATGACATTTTTGGCAAGGGGCAGGCGGTAGGTCGGAAGCTCCATGATAAAAGGAGGCTCGTCGCCACGGAGCACGGTGTGTTTGAGAATCAAACCCGAAAGCAGTGCCACGATAACGCCTAATATGTAGAGACTGAAAATAACCAACGTTACATTTTTGTCGGCGAATAATGCGCCTGCAAATACAGCGTATACAGGCAACCTTGCACCGCATGACATAAACGGCGTTAAAATAATCGTCATTTTGCGATCCTTTTCATTTTCGAGGGTGCGCGCCGCCATGATGGCCGGGACGCTACAACCAAACCCCATGAGCATGGGCACAAACGATTTTCCAGAAAGGCCGAACTTCCGAAGGGCTCTGTCCATGATGAAAGCCGCACGCGCCATATAGCCTGTATCCTCTAACAAAGAGAGGAAGAAAAAGAGCAATAAAATTTGTGGTAAGAAGATCAAAACCATAAACACGCCGGGGATAATGCCATCGACCACAAGGCTTAAAGACCAAGGCGAAGCACCCAAATGGACGAGCAGTTCTCTTGCGTAGATGCCTATAATTTCATTGACAAAATAATCCATCGAGTCGGTCAGAAAGCTACCAATCGGCCCAAACGTGATACTAAACATGACAAACAAGACGGCGAAAAAAATGGGAATGGCCAAAAATCGATTGGTCACGACGCTGTCGATTTTATCAGACAGGGTGAACTCGCCTTCTTTTCTTGTTTTTTTGATTGATCGGCTTGCCAACGCGGTAATGAAACGATAGCGGTAATCGGCAATGGCAATTTCCCATTCTACATTTGATTTTTTTTCGCTATCCGTGATGATGGTTTCAATCGTGCGAGAGTCCTCCGAAGACAGCCTAAAGCTTTTTTGCGTCAGCACATCTCGCTCAATTAATTTGATCGCCGAAAAGGTAGAAATCGGTTTGTTCAATGCCTCATACAGCTTTTTTACTTTCTCAATGACGGGATAGGCGTCGGTATTTTTCAAAACAGATGACGTTTCTTTGAAAGGGGCGTTTACCGTATGCACGGCGCGCTGGATCAGTTCGTCAAGCCCGATGCCTTTCGCCGCTGTTATGCCTACGATCGGAACCCCTAACGCCTTCTCAATTGCGGCAATGTCAATTTTATCGCCAAGGGATTTTACTTCGTCCATCATGTTAAGGGCAATAAC
>JAVBJY010000170.1:0-19281 GCA_031546735.1 Eubacteriales bacterium | reverse complement strand
ATCCAATGTTTCAGATATGCGTGCTTTAAAATCATCTTCTTGAAGGGCTTCATCAAAATCTATCTCGTCAACTACGACTCTTATATTCCATAAATCCAAACTTTTTTTGAGCTGATACGCAACATCACTCCATATAAATTTATACGTTGAGTTTTCAAAAAAGTAGCTATGGTTATATATAAAATCCAAAACATATCTTATCTCTGAAAGGAAGAAAAAATTTGTAAGATAATTGCCGGTATAGAGTTTGTCGTATCCATAAAGCTCACTAAAAAGTATGGCGGTATAGTCCATATTAATGCAGGAGATCCTGTCTATGTACGTGTAGTCTGCGCCAATCGTTTTTGCATCTTCATAGATTAGATAAAAAAAATCCTGTACCGTAAGTTTTTTTATAATTTTGCTCGAATGATTTGATTTATATTCCGTAAAAAACGAACCATTCATATATGAATTTGATTTATTTTTCATCGTACGTTTGGCACTCCTTCATTTCAATAAAACGTTATGCGTGTGCGGGCTCGTCAAACCAAGAGGAAGACTATGGTCACCGTTAAGCCGTATACTCTACTTATTTATATTGTGCGCACCCGCGGTATAGTCCAATAACTCGTCTACATTCGTGACACCACAGATCTGAATGCCTCCAATGGTTTTTAGTTCCTTTACGTTCTCTTTGGGCATGACACATCGCAAGAAGCCTAGCTTCGCCGCTTCAATCACTCTTTTTTCGCTCATGTTGACCGCGCGCATCTCGCCTGTGAGGCCAATCTCACCAAACACAAGGGTATAGGGGTCGACTGGCTTATTTCGATAACTAGACGCAACCGATGTGACAATGGCCGCGTCCATCGACGGCTCATTGATCTTCATGCCGCCTGCCAAATTGACGTAGCTGTCATAGTTTCCGAGTTGTAGCCCTGCCCTCTTTTCAAGCACCGCCATCAGAAGCACCACCCGATTATAATCCACACCGGTCGCCATTCTTCGGGGCTGCCCAAAGTTTGTATAACTGACCAACGCCTGCACCTCTGTTAGAATCGGGCGTGTGCCTTCGATGCTACACGTAACCGTCGAACCTGAAACGCCGATCGGACGACCCGATAACATATATTCGGACGGATTGGAAATTTCGACAAGCCCCACATCCCGCATCTCAAAGACGCCAATCTCGTTGGTAGAGCCAAATCTGTTTTTGACACTGCGGATGATGCGGTAGCACGCCCGCTTCTCGCCTTCAAAGTATAATACCGTATCCACCATGTGCTCGAGTATACGTGGCCCCGCCAATGCGCCCTCTTTTGTCACATGTCCCACCAAAAACACCGAGATGTTGAGCCCCTTCGCGATACGCATAAACACACTGGTACACTCTCTGACTTGCGTAACGCTGCCGGGTGCCGACGGCACGTCGTCTGTAAACACCGTCTGGATCGAATCAATAATGACCAAATCTGGCATTTCTTCCTTAATCGTATTGGCGATGATGCCGACATTGGTTTCCGCCAATAGCAGAAGGTTTTCTGTGGTGATTTTTAATCTGTGCGCCCGAAGCTTGATTTGTTGGGTTGATTCTTCGCCCGATATGTATAATATTTTTTTGCCTTGGTTCCCAATGTTTTCGCAGATTTGAAGCAACAGCGTACTCTTGCCGATGCCTGGGTCGCCGCCCACAAGCACCAAAGACCCGGCCACAATGCCGCCGCTTAACACCCGGTCTAATTCGCCAATATCTGTTTTCACCCGTTCTTCCGAGATCGGCTTGATGTTTCGTAACGTTTCCGGCTTGGCGCTTCGATATTGTTTTGCCTCTGGGAGGCGCTCTGACACTTCTTCGGTCATCGTGTTATAACTTTCACACGTGGGGCATCGCCCAAGCCACTTGCCCGATTCGTAACCGCATTCGGTACATACATATTTTAATTTTAACTTTGCCATAAACCCACCTTGCGCATTCGACGACTGCCATCACAGAAATAAAAGCTCTCTTAAAACCATTGGTTTCAAAAGAGCTCTGCCTGTAATCCCTTTACATCTTTGTTACTTTTACTTTTTGGCGTTTTGCATTAAGCCCGATACTAAAATTAATCTTACCCGCCATACCAGCTTTCATCTTGCCAATATTGACATCATCGACATAAATTTTATAATTTTCATCTGGTTGAAGCTCCATGGTAATTTGTGTGTCTTCAAAACCCTCTATCAAAAACGAAGTTTGATTTTCGTCCATCTTAAAAAAGTGTATGGTGGTACCCGGAACCGATTCCAATAAAAGCATGTCATTTTTTTTGAGTCTCGTAATTTCCTTGTAGCTTTTCACGTCATACACGTCTCCGCCAGCTTCAAAGTGATTCACTTTTTGTTTTTCGGTAGACAGATGGTTACCAAAGCTCAGGCTTTCATCTTCCTCAATTCGTATTATTTCATCTACAACAGACATTTTTCTGCATCCTCCTTCTAAAATTTTATACTTCCCTATTCATTAAATCTGTTATAATTATAGCAAATTAAATAATCTTTGTATACAGCAATTCTGACGTTTCTTAAAAAATGACAGATTGCGCAGAAAGGGTAACGAAAAATGTTAATGCGACTTGATAAATTCCTTGTAAACAGCGGCGTGGGGAGCCGAAGCGAAGTAAAAAAATATATTGGCACCGGCCGCGTACGGGTAGACCAATGCAAAGCCCGCCCCGAGATGAAGGTTGACCCCGATACACATGTCGTCACCTTTGACGCAAAGCCCGTTACTTACGAAAAATACGTCTACCTGATGCTAAACAAACCGACCGGTGTCATCAGTGCCACGATTGACCCGCGCGGACAAGAGACAACCGTCATCGACTTGCTCGGCGATTGTTACAAGCACTTGGACATGTTTCCGATCGGGCGGCTTGACCGCGACACGGTGGGGCTCGTTTTACTCTCCAACGATGGAAACTTCGCGCACAACACGCTCTCGCCCAAAAAGCACGTCATGAAAACATATTTTGCTCACATTGACGGCGCGGTAAATGAGGAGGATGTGCAAAGCTTTCATACCGGTGTTGTATTGGAAGACGGCTATACGTGCAAACCCGCCGTGCTTACCATACTATCCGTTTCTGATGATCACGCTCAATCGACCATCACCGTGACCATCAGTGAAGGTAAGTTCCATCAGGTCAAGCGCATGTTTGAAAGCGTCGGCAAGCATGTTTGCTACCTGAAACGAATCACGTTTGGCGGCATTCACCTGGATGAAACACTACCAGAAGGTGCGTTTAGACCGCTGACACCAGAGGAAATGGAGACGATTCGCCCCTTTATTTAGAAAAACAAATGTAAATGTGAAAGAAGCTTCGCCTATGGCGGGGCTTTTTTCATATTCTTTTCACAAAACATACCTGTTCTTTTCATACCAACATCATACACAGGCTTTATACTACGGCTATGGAAATGACAAACAAAATGAACAAAGGAGTTGGGCTATATGGCAATTGAGGTTTTTAATCGATATGAAAATAAGTATGTGGTAGATGAAAAAACGCTTACAAAGCTTCAGCGGGGTCTTTCAGATTACATGGAGCTAGACGCATACAACAAACAACATGAAACGTATACAATATCCAATATCTACTATGATACACCCGATTCAAATTTGATTCGCACTTCATTGGCAAAACCAAGGTACAAGGAAAAACTTCGGCTACGAGCATACGGTGTTCCAGAAGGCGACGCCATGGTGTACGTAGAAATCAAGAAGAAATTTTCGGGTATTGTCAATAAACGGCGCAGTGCAATGAGGCTAGATGAAGCCTATGCATTTTTACAATCTGGCAATATGCCAGAGACGAAGCCCTACATGAACAGCCAGGTGTTAAAGGAAATAGAGTATGTTTTGCAACAGCACGCACTCGTCCCCACACTTTATCTTTCGTATGACCGACAGGCTTATTTCGGTATAGGGCAACATGATATAAGGGTTTCGTTTGACACAAATATTCAGACGAGACGTACCAACTTACATTTAGAATCTGGTATGTTTGGGCGGCCGCTTCTTGATACGGGCACATGGCTTATGGAAATCAAGGTGGCGCAAAGTATCCCTGTCTGGCTATGCCATTTGCTTTCAGAACATAAACTATATCCAACGAGCTTTTCAAAATATGGCGCGGAATACCAACAAACACTGAAAGAACATGTGCCACAAAAAATATATACCATTGTACATGAATATACGCGACAAGCAAACCAACAGCTTGTCATGGCGTAACCATAGGAGGAAATAATATGTTTGATTCAATCTTTAGCACCGTTTCGGATAGCACAGACATTGCACTTGCAAGTTTACTAATGTCTTTAGGCGTTGCGCTTATTCTAGGCATACTCATCAGTTTGGTATACATGAAAACCCACAAAAACGGAACCCCTTCGCAGAGTTTCTCCCTTACACTGGTCATGCTACCCGTCGTGATCACTGTTATTATTTTATTGGTGGGCAGTAATGTGGCAAGGGCATTCAGCTTGGCGGGGGCGTTTTCCATCATACGTTTTCGCAGTGCGCCGGGTGATCCAAAAGACATCACCTATGTGTTGTTTTCGATGGCAGTCGGTCTAGCGGTCGGGATGGGCTCCCTATTGTATGCCGTGATCATTGGGGTACTGTTATGTGCGGTTATGTTTTTGCTAGAAGCGATTCATTTTGGACAGCCAACACGGACAGAGAAAATTTTAAAAATAACAATCCCTGAAAATTTAGATTATCAGAACGCTTTTGAGAGCGTCATGCAAAAGTATACGCTATCGAGCAAGCTGAAACGGGTGAAGACGGCTGATTTGGGAAGTTTATTTGAGTTAAACTATTCTGTAATAACGAGAAACGATAATAGCGAGAAAGCCTTTATTGACGAACTTCGTTGCCGAAATGGCAACTTAACGATTACATTGATACTGGATGTGCCTACGGGCGAATTTTAGAGAGGATGATTAAAATGAAAAGAAATCATTTATGTAAGACAGGTGCGATTGCCATTATTTTTTCGCTCGTGATTAGTTGTTTTACAAGTTGTTCGCAAGCCGCGGAAGGTTCGGTAACGCCAACTCAAAGTGAAGCAACGAAAGTATCTGTGTCATCTTCAGCAGAGACGCTTTCGGCTTCACCCACACCTGTTATAAAGCAGACCTATAAGGATGAGGACACAGACAGTCGCTATGATGAAACAAGCGCAACAAAGATTACACTGCGTGATACTTCGATTGTGGTTAGTGGCACAGGGGCAAAAGCGTCTGGTAGCACAGTAACCATTACAAGCGCAGGCACCTATATTATGACCGGAACACTTTCGGATGGTCAAATCGTGATCGATGCCGACAAAAAAGATAATGTAAGGCTTGTACTCAATGGTGCGAACATCACAAATAAAACAGGCGCGGCCATTTACGCCGCACTCGCCGACAAGCTGACCATTACGCTTGTTGAAGGCACACAAAATGTAGTGACAGATGGCGGAAGCAACTTTGCGTATACCCTTGTCGCCGACGAGGAACCCAATGCGGCAATCTTTGCAAAATGCGATCTCATTTTTAACGGCACAGGTTCTCTGGCGGTTCATGCAGGGTTTAACAATGGCATCGGAACAAAGGATGATCTCGTGATTGTGAGTGGTGGCTATGACATTGATGCCACAAATGATGGCTTAAAAGGGAAAGACTCTATCACCATACTAGATGGAAATTTAAAGATCAGTGCGGGCGGTGACGGGATTCAGTCTGATAACAGCGAAGATACGGCAAAAGGTTGGGTCTTGCTTGAAGGCGGTATCATTGAGATCAGCGCGGCAAATGATGGGATACAGGCGTACAGCAACCTGACAATCAACGGGGGCACAATCGAGGTAACCAAGTCTTATGAAGGGCTAGAAGCCGCTATCATAACCATAACAAATGGCATGATCAACCTTATTTCGACAGACGATGGGATCAATGCCGCCGGAGGAAATGACAGCGAAACTGATGGACAATTGGAAAAGGGTTCATTTGCACAGACAGGTCATTATTCGATAAACATAAGTGGGGGTACAATCAGCTTTGTGGCTGGTGGCGATGGACTAGATTCTAATGGAGATCTCAACATTAGCGGCGGCACAATCTATGCATTTATCAATTCTACGCCAGACAATGGAGCCATCGATGTTGATGGTACGTTTACGGCAACAGGCGGCACGATCGTATATGGTGGCACTGGCGCAGCTGGCATCCCTGGCGACAACTCTACACAAAGTTATGTTGCTGTCAATACGATCTCAGAAGGCTCAAAAATCAGTGTGCAGAAAGACGGCAAAGAGATTGTGAGTTTTACACCAAGCATGAACTGCCAATACCTTGTGATTAGCTCGCCAGATATAAAAAGCGGCGAGAGTTATGATATCCTGTCAAACGGTAACCCGCTTGATACTGTAACCGGTGGAACAGGTAATGTGGGCGGTATGTCTGGTGGAAATGGCGGGGGTAGACAAGGCGGTAAGCCCGGTAGACCTGATGGTTCGGGACAGTTCTCACGAACCATTGAACATTCCTAAGTGGCGTCAATACAGGAAAAACAGACTCCACACAAAATCGCAGACCACCCCTTCAAGGGGTGGTCTGCGATTTTGCGCTCGTTTGCAGTATACCTAAACCAACCAGACAGGCACATACCAATTATTCCGATCCACAGGCAATAAATCTCCCGTCAAACAAACAACGCTACCTTCACCAACCAATTTTCCTGTCTTCTCCAAAACGCCAAAATGCTTTATCGCCTCTTTACCCGGCCTCGCTGATTTCTTTATTTCAATTGGGTATAACGTATTATTTTTTTCAATAATCAAATCGATTTCTTTATTATCTGTATCCCTATAATAAAATATCGGCGGTCTTTTCCCATCATTATAATAGCTTTTGACGATTTCACTCACCACATACGTTTCAAAAAAGGCACCTGTCATCGCCGATACTTCAAGCGTTTCGGCGCTGTCCCATCTTGTGAGAAAGGCACATAAACCTGTATCCAACATGTACATGTTAGGCGCTTTAATCATGCGTTTAAGCGTGTTATTAAAATACGGCTCTATCAGTATTATAATGCCTGATGATACAAGAATAGAAAGCCACTGTTTCGCTGTAGGAGGGCTTATGCCTACATCCTTTGCTATGTCATTATAGTTAACCATTTGACTTGTTCTTGCGGCACATGCCGACATAAAGCGGAAGAATGCCAGTTCATCACCGACTTGGGTTAAGTCTTTAATATCTCTCTGTAAATACGTGTTTACGTAGCCATTATAGTACATTTCTCTGTCAAATTTGCCTTCGTATGCAGTAGGCATTGACCCTCTGAAAATTCTTTCATAAACAGCTTTTAAATCTTGCTTTGGATGCATTTCTAGCCGCTTCAATAACAGTTGTGAATCCGTTGCAAATGGGGCTGACTCGACCCCTTCAATTTCGCTGTTACTCAGTCCCTGCATTTGAATAACAGCGACCCGCCCCGCTAGGCTTTCACTTACATTTTTCATCATATGAAACATTTGAGAACCCGTTAGCCAAAAATCGCCTTTTTGCTTATGCGTGTCTACATAGATTTTAATAAACGGCAGAAGCTCAGTTGCATATTGAATTTCGTCAATAAGGACCGGGGGAGCAAAACGCTGCAAAAATAGTTCTGGCTCTGTTTTCGCCATTTCTCGATAAATCGGTGCGTCAAGCGATACATATTTTCTGTTGCCACCTTCACCGTTTGCTAATTTTTCCAACATTGTCGTCTTACCAACCTGTCGTGGACCAGTAACCAAAACAACTGGAAAGAGCTCACTTGCTTTTTGCACAACCACCTCTAAGGCTCGTTTTATATACAAAATAATCACCCCCTAGCCAAATACTTCGGTTAATATAAAATATGATTTCATTATACTCTATTATATCCTAAATTCAAGCAAAACCTATTCGTCTTAATGCCGTAAAAATTATAACTAGGTTGTAAGAAGACACTATTATTCAATGATTTGCAAATACTCCTTTAACGCGTTTTGCAATAGTTGAGAAAAGTTGACGTGATTTTTTTCTGCTAAGTCATTAAGCCAATATGGAATGGTTAAGGTTTTTTTAACAGCCTTGCTTTCAATTTCATGTTTGACGAGTTCTGGAAATATCTCGATCGGCATTACAAATGCGCTCGTATCCACATCGTCGAAAGGCGGCATTGTTGGTTGCGGGATCATGCCATTGTTTTTCTCAATGCCCCATAAATGCAAGCCTAACGCTTCTCGTGCCATTTTGGACGCTTCGTCTATATCTTGCCCAATGGTGATACAGCCGAGCAAGTCTGGAAAGTAAACACTATACCCTGTTCCAGTTGGTTCAAAAACTGCAAAATAAGTAATTTTCTTCATTATCGAACACTCCTTATCTATTTTTGGTCAAGCACACAACATCATTTCAATCCTGCTTGCTTTAATATGCTGTTGAGAGTTCCCTTTGCAATATCACCGTTGTGATTTGGCACTGTAACCTTACTATGCTTCGTCTTGTGCTCCAGTTGCATATGCGAACCGTGTTGTTCAACCACATACCAACCATCTTTTTTTAGGGTTTTCATCAAATCTCTCACGGTCATATCTTATCACCTCTTGCATATTATTATGCACGTGTTTTTTATACGTGTCAATGGTTTTCGATAAAGTATAAAAAATTGGAGCTTTCCAAATTTAGATTTATGTAAATTTGGAAAGCCCCAAAACTTTAAAACTGCCTATTCATACCGAAGCGCTTCAATCGGGTCAAGCTTCGCCGCCTTATTGGCCGGATAATACCCAAAGAACACGCCGATAAACATAGAAAAAACAACACTCAGCGAAACAATGGAGACGGATATGGTGATGGGCGCTTTCATCACCGTCGAGACGATGGCGCCGATTGCCGTGCCAAGGATGACGCCGATAACCCCGCCAAGCCCAGATATAATAATCGCCTCTGTAACAAACTGGAGACGAATATGGAAATTTTTTGCACCTAACGCTTTTCTTGTGCCGATTTCTCTTGTCCGCTCTGTCACTGACACAAGCATAATGTTCATGACGCCGATGCCACCGACCAACAACGAGATGGCGGCGATAAAGGCAATGGCAAGGGAGATAGACCCAAGGGTTGACGTGATGGATTGCAGTTGAGATTCTAGATTAGACGCGGTGACGCCCCACGTATTGTTGTTTTTATAAATACTTGTAAAATACGTTATGATCTGTTCGGTAAACGCAATGACATCTACGCCGTCCGCCGCTACCACCGTCATAGACGTATAATTTTTTGATAACAAATCTTGCTTTGCCGTGGTGATCGGTATATAAAAATCGGTGGTCAAGTCTTGCTCGGAGGCTGTCGAGCTTCCCATAGAGAATGGGGATTTTTCATATTTATATGTGCCAATGATTGTATAAATTTCGATGGTGCTGTCTTTGTATACTTTCACTTGGCTCGAAATGGGGTCTGTGCCATCGGGGAACATGTTGTTTACAAATTTATCGGATACAATCGCAACGTTCCGATGACCACTCAAATCTCTGTCTGAAATGGTTCGACCGCTTAACAGCTCCACTTTGTTTGCCACAAAATACCCTTCATTGACGCCCCGCACAGAAATATTTGCATACAAGTCGGCGTCCTTGGCCTCATAACTGCCTACAGAATAATCGAGAGAAATCGTTTTGATTTCTTGGCTGTATGTAGTTTGAAAGGTGTCAATCATTTCGGGTGACATGAGGTCACTGTCTTCAGGCTCACTTTGGGTGTTGCCACCGCCGCCACGAGCGCCTCTCGGACGTCCACCACCGCCACCGCCGCCAAACATCATCATTCCACCCTGTCCGGGCTTAAACGACATTCTGGATTTTTCTTGCACATATGCCGTAATGTTGCTCGTTCCAAACGTGGACAAATTCGAATTGACCGATGCAGTCAAGGCATTTCCGATGGTCACAATCGCGATGACCGACGCGATGCCGATGATAATGCCCAACATCGTGAGCAATGATCGCATTTTGTTCATTTTTAAGGAGGCGAAGGCAAGCGCAATATTTTCAATGATCATCTAACACCCCTCCTGTTCTGCCGGTGTGTGCCTTTTGTTGGCATACCGATCGGTCAGTATCTCCCCGTCGCTAATCGTCACAATTCGCTCGGTCTCTTTGGCCAATTCCTCATTGTGCGTAATGAGGACAATTGTCTTCTTTTCTTCCGCGTGTATCTTTAAAAACAAATCCATCACCAGTCTGCCTGTTTTTGTGTCAAGCGCACCTGTCGGCTCGTCTGCAAGGATAATTGACGGATTATTGGCAAGGGAACGTGCAATGGCAACCCGCTGTTTTTGCCCGCCAGACAGCTCGTTTGGCATGTGATGCATGCGGTCGCCCATCTCTACAAGTTCTAATAACCGTTCGGCTCGCTCTCGCCGTTCCTTCTTGGATACCCCTTTATAAAACATGGGCAACTCTACATTGTTAAGCGCTGTCGTTCTGGGCACCAGATTAAAGGTTTGAAAGATAAATCCTATTTTTTGATTTCGAATGTCTGAGAGCTGGTCGTCGTCCATGTCAGCAATGGCGATGCCATCCAATGAATATGTACCCGAGGTCGGTCTATCCAATGCACCGATAATATTCATCAATGTGCTTTTGCCCGAACCCGATTGCCCCACGATCGACACAAATTCGCCTTCTAATATATCTACATTAATTTGATTTAACACAGTCAGTTCATTGGATAAACCGACATAATATTTTTTTACCACATCATTCATCAATATCATTTCTGTCGCCACTCCCTCTACCTTAGATTGCTAAAGCCGTTTACTTTTGGTTCGCGTTCTGGTTTGCGCCTCTGTCTCTGGTTGCGGTTTTTGCGCCACTTGGCGCTTCTTGGCCGCTTGGTGCCTCTTGCCCATTTGCACTTGGGCGGGTGCTTTGACCTTGTCCTTTGGTTTCGCCTTGGTTTTGGCCTTTGGCCTGCCCGTCACCAGACTTTGCTCTGCCGCCATAGCCTTCTTCGGTTGTGATTTTTTGCCCTACAGACACGGCTGATGCCGTCATGACTATATGCATGCCATCTTTTAAACCCTCACCCGATACCTCTACGCTTGTATCGTTTTCAAGCCCGACCGTGACCGGCACTTCTACCACGATATTATTTTCCACATCATAAATGGAGGTGCCGCCGCCATGTTTATACACAACCGCGTCATACGGCACCGCATACACATTGTCTTTTGACTGGAGCACGATGTCTGCATAGGCGTTCATGCCGATTCGCAAGTTCGGGTCGGTTCCATCAAGCAAAACATGGGTTTCAAATTCCACATTGGTGGTGGTCGTCGTTGTTTCTACTGCCTTTGGCGCAATAAACGTAATGGCACCCGCAAAGGTTTTGTCACCTGTGGCATCCGTTGTGACCACGGCTTTTTGGCCAATGGCAACGTCACTGATTCGAAACTCTTTGATATTGGTCGAGACATACAAGTGATTCATATCCTCTACTACAAACAACACATCTGTGCCCTTTTTTCCAACGACCGCATTGACCGCCGTAATGGTGCCGTCAATCGGCGAAACAATTTTGCCTTCTGCTTCTTCATTTTTCAATTTTTCAAGGGAAAGCTGTTGATTTTGTACTGTATCCTGTGTCACTTGACTTTTTTGTTTTGCTTGGGTCAATGCGTTCTGTGCATTTTGGGCACTGATCTTTGCACTTTCTAAGTCTTTGGCCGATGTCTCAAGTTCTTTTTGCAAATTTTCTTTTATACGCCCGTAGCCGCTCTGTTCTTTTTCATAATCTGCCGCTGCATTGCGATACTCGATGTCTGCGTTGTCCATCTCTTGCTTGGAGGTATCCAAGTCACTTTTTGAAATGGTGCCGCTGTCATACAACACCTTGTTTTTTTCGTAGTCTGTCGTTTTCAAATCCAATACTCTTTTTGCATCATCCTGTTTGATCTTTGCATTGTTGATGTTGCTTTTGGCATTGATGAGCTCGGTGCTACTCTCGCTCTCTAGCTGCTCTTTTAAGGTGCGATAGTTCATCTGCTCTTTTTCTACGTTAATATTCGATGAGGCAACTGTCGCCTCTGCATTTGTGATGCTGTTGGTATTGGTCAAAGCAGTCTCATGGGTAGACGCCTTTGCATTTGATAAATTGCTCTCTGCCTGCTTGATATCATACACGAGATTAGACATATCCAACGTCGCTAGCACGTCGCCCGCTTTGACCTTGTCACCCACCTCGACCAAAACATCCCCTATCGGATAGTCTAGCGTCGTATACACGTTTTTCGTGTTGTCACTATAAATGATGCCGGACGAAGATATGCTATCGGTCAGCGTTGTTTTTTTGAGTGACATGGTGCGAATCGCGGCTTTCTGGCTCGCGGCTTCCGCTTTTTTCGCGTCCATATTATGTTTTAACAACGCCCCCCCTGCAATCACAACGACGGCTGTCGCCACGCACAGAATGATTCTCTTCTTCATCCCTTTTTTGTTTTTCTGTTTTGCATGTGCCATTGTTCCATCATTCCTTCCTTATTTTTACAATATTTTGGTTTTCCTGTTTGTCTTGCACCCAGTATACAATAATTTTGAGTGTCGGGTATACAAATTTGTTAAACATTATGTGAAAGTTATGTGAAGATTATGTGAGCGGACACGAACAAGCCGTGGGCTTGTCCCGAAACACAACAAAAGGGCGACCGGACGCACATAAACATCTCGTGCGACCAGCCCACCCTTTTGCATGATCCTAACAGTTTTTTACACTACGCCTTTAATCTTGCCGCGATTTTTGATATCGTATTGCTCATCAACGTATCAAAAGCTTCCGAAGCATCAAAATAATTTTGTACTTCTTTGATCTGCGACAGCTTATCATACTCTCTTTTAATGTCTTGCGAGAGCTTGCCGACTTCATTTTCGGACAAATGAGACGAGTACAAATAGTTTTGCTTCTGGTCTAATTCGTCAAGCAAAGATTTTAGCCTGCCGTTTGAATTGACGACCGATTTTGCGGCAATCAAGTTGTGATATTCGGGCGTATTTTTAAGCGCTTCTGCTAAAGCTATAATCGATTTTTCAATATCCATAAGAACACCTGCCTTAAAAATTCTGTTTGCTACAGTGTATGAACTAAAAATTGGTAATGTGAGGATAATCGCGCCCCACGCAGGCGCTTATCCAAACATCGCCTTGCGGATGAGTACACATGTAGAAACAATGCCGTTCCATTGGGGCTCGGTGGTTGCATTTTTTACTGTGTTTAAAAAATCCATTCGCGCCCGTTTGTAAAAATCTCTCTCTAGCTTTTTAAATTGTTCCTCATTGCTTGACACGCTCGCATTTAAAAAAATATCTAAAATTTCATGGTCGATACACAAACTGACCGGTATACAGGGCTCGATTGTTTCCATAATTTCCTCGATGGTTGTATCGACGGGAACTTGGGTATACTGGTTGATAAATATATAAAAAGACTCCATATCCAAAAAGATGATATTTTTAATATTGTCATAATCAAAATTTTGTAAAATATTTCTTAACAAGTCCAACGGCACAATTAACTGTTCTTCTGTGACAGGAGCGGCCTTGTTAATTGTATCATAAGACATACGCTAACCTTCTTTACAATTGAAATACATGCAAAACATTGTTGCACGTATTTAATATTTACGGATAACAGAAAATAAACCTATATAATTTTTAACTATACTTGTTTTGACATATAATCTCTACCAGCAATCGCACAGAACCGCACTCAAACGCTCGTGATTTTTGCCCTGCCCATGAACGTTATGTAGCAGGACAAAGATATCGTAGGGAAAATATTAAAAAAAATTTCATAATCTGTCATTCTATGATAGAATCAGTGTGATGTTATTTTTTTAAAAGGAGAGTAATTTTGTCATATGAAAAATATAGTAGTAAAAACCAATACAAAACAGTATCCCATCTACATAGAGACAGATTTTAACGAACTTGTTCATGCATTTAAAAACGCCGGGTTCGAAAACCGAAAAATCTGTATCATAACGGATGACAACGTGTCGCCGCTCTATTTAGAACAAATCAAAACAATGTTGACAGACGAAGTATCGCCCCATACGAGCGCGTATATCTTCGCCGCTGGCGAATCGAGTAAAACCTTAGACACCGTACAAACATTTTACCGCTTTTTTTGTGAGCAACGGCTCGACCGAAAGGCTGTCGTGGTGGCGCTTGGCGGCGGGGTTGTCGGCGATATGGCGGGGTTTGCCGCTTCTACCTATATGCGTGGCATCAGCTTTGTGCAGATTCCGACGACGCTACTGGCCATGGTCGACAGCAGTGTCGGCGGCAAGGTCGGCGTCGATTTCCTCAACCAAAAAAATATGATCGGCGCGTTCTATCAGCCCGATTTTGTCTACATCAGCATCGACACATTAAAGACATTGCCCAAAAACCAATTGGCCGCTGGCATGGCCGAAACAATCAAATACGGCTTTATTCGCTCTGAAGATTTTTACATCACCATCGTCGACAACAAAGAGGCAATCAAAGAGCTTGACACCAACATGTTTTTCGAACTCATAAACGGAAGCTGTAAGATGAAGGCATCGGTCGTTGCAAAAGATGAACGAGAGGCAGGCCTTCGAGAAATATTAAATTTTGGTCATACCTTTGGACACGCCATCGAAACGTTGTCGGGATTTTCTCTGTTGCATGGCGAGTGCGTTGCGGTGGGAATGATTGCCGCCTTATATTTGTCTTATAAAAAAGGCAACATCACCTTCGAACAACTGCGATTGGCCGAAAGCATATTGGCATTTTTTGACTTGCCAATCGAGGTGGTCGACTTTAGCCCCGAAGACATCTATGAGCAGATGTTCTCTGACAAAAAAGTAAAAGACGATAAAATAAACGTTGTGTTGCTGTCTGAAATCGGAGAAGCCTATACGACGGATGCTTGCACAAAAGAAGAAATGCTAGAGGCAATCCATTATATCGTAAACTAAGATGCGTTCGACGGAGTCGAACCAGTAGGAGCCATTCATATGTATATATTACCGATTTTGGTTTGCGCGATTCTGATTGCGATCGACCAAATTGTGAAACATCTCACCGTTATTTATTTAAAGCCCATCGGGAGCACCGACATCATGCAGGGGATTTTTAGCCTCACCTATGTAGAGAACCGTGGTGCCGCCTTTGGGATGATGCAAGGTGCCAGAGTATTTTTTATTGTCATCACCGTTGCCGTGTTGATCGGCATTGCCATTTACTATGTGAAACTGCCCCGCTATATCGCCGCACCAAAAGTACAGCGATGGTCTCGTGTGGCATTGGTTCTCATTATGGCTGGGGCACTCGGCAATTTTATCGACCGATTTTTGAACGGCTTTGTCGTCGACATGTTTGAAGCGACATTTATCCACTTTCCCGTGTTTAACATGGCAGACATGTACGTCGTCGTGGGCACCATTCTTTTTGCTACACTGGTTTTATTCATCGACACAAATAATAAAGGACGTGACGCCTAATGGACGAATTTGATTTTTTTGCAGAACAGACAGACGAAAATACACGAATTGATTTGTTTCTAACAGAAGAACTACCCGAACTATCCCGTACATGGATTCAAAAGTTAATCGAAACCGACATGGTGTTGGTAAACAGCCAACCCATTAACAAGAACTACAAGTTAAAAAAAGGTGATTTTGTAACGGTGAAGGTAGAAGAACCCAAGCCCCTTACCATTTCACCAGAGCCAATCCCCCTTGTCGTCTTATATGAAGACAACGACCTCATCGTCATCGACAAGCCGAAAGGCATGGTCGTGCACCCTTCGGCGGGGCATAGCGAAGGCACCCTTGTGAACGCGCTGTTGCATCATGCGGGTGGCAGTCTTTCTGGCATTGGCGGCGTTATACGACCGGGCATCGTCCACCGCATCGACAAAGATACCTCGGGCATCCTCGTCGTGGCAAAGACGAATCAAGCCCACCTGCATCTGGCGAAGCAATTGGCAGAACATTCTATGACAAGATGTTACCGCGCCGTTTGCTTTCACAATTTAAAACAGGATGACGGAACGATCAACCAGCCCATCGGTCGTAGCCCCCAAGATCGAAAGAAGATGGCTGTAACGACTAAGCATGCCAAGCATGCCGTGACCCATTATCAGGTGCTCTCGCGATTTGGAAAATTTACGCTGTTAGAAGCCAGATTAGAAACGGGTCGCACCCATCAAATCCGCGTGCATATGGCGCACATCGGGCATCCCCTTTTGGGCGACGCCGTATACGGTATCAAGAAGCAACCGTTTCATCTGGAAGGTCAAGTGCTACATGCACAAAAACTTGGGTTTATACACCCGACAACCAATGTATACATGGAATTTGAAAGCGAACCCCCTGTCTATTTTCAAGCATTGCTGAAAAAATTAGAAAGCATGTGAGGTGAAGATCAATTGATCTATAGGAGAAAAGATTTTTTAAGTTTAATGGATATCAGTGCAGAAGAAATCAATTATATACTCGAAACAGCAGAGACGATGAAGCACGTTATTGGCCAAAAAAATAAAAAATCACCGTACCTGCAAGGAAAATCTGTCATCATGCTCTTTTACGAAACAAGCGTGCGGGCAAAGCTTTCCTACGAGTTGGCGGCACAATATTTAAGCGCCAACATCATTGATCTGCACGTAAGTGCAAATGCAAACGTACGCGACCCGATTTTACATATTGGAAAAACAATCGACCAGATGGGCGGCGATTTTATCATCATGCGCCATCCCATGGCGGGTACGGCGAAGTTTTTGGCCAAAAATGTAGAGGCAAGCGTCATCAATGCGGGTGACGGTGCCAATGAAAACCCAAGCCAAGCACTGCTCGACCTACTCACCATCAAAACCAAAAAAGGCGGCTTTAACGGCTTAAAGGTTGTTATCGTCGGCGACGTGTTAAACAGCCGCGTATCACGTAGCAACATATGGGGCTTGCTAAAATTAGGGGCAGAGGTGCACGTTGTCGGCCCCCCTACCCTGATCCCAAGAGAAATTGATGCCTTCGGCGTGAAAGTAAGTTATAACTTGAAAGAAGCGCTTGTAGACGCAGATGTTGTCATGGCGCTCGAACTACAAGACGAACGAAACTATGGCAGTCTGTTGCCGTCATTAAACGAGTATAAAAACTTTTTTAAGATTGACATGGACGCGCTCAAATATGCAAAACCAGATGTGGTCGTTATGCATCCCGGCATCACCAACCGTAGCATTGAGATTTCATCGGCCATTGTCGATTCCCAGTCTTGCTTGCTCGACGATAAAATTACAAATGGCGTTGCCGTGCGTATGGCCTTGATGTATATACTATCCATGAAAGGAGTGGGTGGCATTTGAACACGCTAATCAAAAATGCATACGTCGTATCGGAAGACTATAATGCCGACGAATGCTATGACATATATATAGAAGATGGCGTCATTAAAGAAATTGGCGCCGAGTTGTCTTATGACGCTGACACCATGGCGGCTATTCACATCATAGATGCCGATTACCACTATGTTTTGCCCGGCTTTGTCGATATGTATTGCAAGGTCGGCGAGCTTGGCTACGAAAACAAAGACAACATCGTCGCTGAATCAAAGAGTGCCGCCGCAGGCGGGTATACGTCGATTACAACCTCCCCCGACACAAAGCCGAACATCGACAATAAAACCGTCGTAGAGCATCTAAAAAGCAAAGCGGCAAAACATTCTGTCGTCCACGTATTTCCCTATGGGAGCATGACGAAAAGATGTGAAGGCAAAGAAATCGCAGAAATTGGAGAAATGATATTGGCAGGCGTTGTTGCCCTTTCAGATGGAAGCAACAGCATCGAGGACGCGGCGGTATGCCGAAATATTTTTCAATATTCACTCATGTTTAATACGCCCATCATTACGTTTTGTCAGGATGCAAACCTTGCCGCCGACGGCGTCATTAACAAAGGCTACATGTCGACGAAAACAGGCTTAAAAGGTATCCCGGTCGAGGCAGAAGAAGTGATTGTCGGACGGAACTTAATCATCGCAGACCGAGTCGGCGCAAAGATTCATATTTCCCACGTCAGCACGGAAGGCTCGATTAATTTAATTAGACAATTTAAAAATGCAGGCACAAATGTGACTTGTAGCACCTGTCCTCACTACTTCTCGTTGTCTGAACAAGCCGTAGACGACTATAACACCTTTGCAAAGGTAAGCCCACCCCTTCGCACACAAAAAGACATGGAAGCGATTATTGCCGCCTTGCAAGAAGGTGTCATCGATGCCATTGCAACAGGTCATACGCCGGTTGCAATGGATAAAAAAATAATCGAGTTCGACAAAGCCGCCTATGGCATGGCGTCGACGGAGACGGCCTTTGCCTTAAGCTTTACCAATCTCGTCGAAACAAAAAAAATAAGCTTGTTGGCGCTGGCCGACATCATGTCAAAAAACCCTGCCCATTTTTTGGGCTTGCCAAACAAAGGGCAAGTGAAAGTGGGCTACGATGCAGATTTAACGATTGTGGATACCCTCGAATCGTTTAAGGTTGATGCGTCTAAGTTTTTGTCAAAGGCAAAATATTCTCCTTTCGACGGGTATACGTTGCGCGGAAAAGTATTAAAAACGTTGGTAAAGGGAACTGTTGTATACGATGTATTGGGATTAGATTAGTATTTTTCTTTTAAGGGTGTGACTCCATGAAAAAATCCAGACTGCTGTACGTTGTAATATCGTTTTCTGTACTCTTGTTGGTGCAGTCTATTTTAATTATATTCTCTGTAAACGAAATGAATGGGGATGCAAAGGTCGTCAACTATTCTGGCCTCGTCAGAGGTGCCACCCAACGGTTGGTGAAGCTAGAGCTGTCGGGCACGCCCAATGACGCGTTGATCGAAAAGTTGGATAAATACCTTGACAGCCTGCTTGGGCACAAAAACGAGTACGGCTTGCCCTACATGAGTGACAAAGCGTTTCAGGCGAAATTGGGCGAATTGTATGTCGTTTGGGGCGACCTAAAGCAAAGCATTTATGGGTATAGAAAAGGCAACGTTACGCTCGAACAGCTCATTTCGGCAAGCGAGAAGCACTTTACCCTTGCAGACGAAAGTGTTCATTTGGCCGAGTTTTCTTCTGAGCGCAAGTTGGTTCGAACCCAATTTTTTATTTTTGTTGGTATGGCGGTTATCCTTTTTATTTTATTCGTATCTAGCCTGTTGGGGTC
>JAVBJY010000223.1:0-2926 GCA_031546735.1 Eubacteriales bacterium | reverse complement strand
TTGACTTGAATACAACAGAAAGGTACAATATATTGTACAATTATTTGCACATAGAAAGGATTGATTACGATGTTAGCTGTAAATTATTCTACCATTAGAAACAACCTAAAAGATTATTGCGACAAAGTAACCGACGAATATGAAACTGTTATTGTGACGCGCAAAGATGAGAAAAATGTTGTTATCATAAGCCTAGAAGAATACAATGCAATGATGAAAGCCGCCAAAAATGCGACATACTTGGATATGATTGATAGGTCAATGGCACAGCTTCAATCTGGAAAAGTTGTTACGAAATCCATGTCCGAGTTGGAGGATATGGAAAGTGAATGACATTTAATGAATGTTTTTTAATCAAAAAAAGACAGAGCAAACACAGGCTCTGTCTTTTTTTCACTTCAACAAAGGGCGAACGCTTGCCGCGCCAACCCCAACCGTCGCGGCATTATGCAAAAGAGCAGACGTCGCCGCTGTAATCGTTTGTGTAAAGCCCAATCCGATTAACATTGTATTAAACGTGATGATAAAACGATAATTATTTTTAATGCGTTTCATTAGTGCCGTGCCCAACGCAATGGCATTTGCCAATTCGTTTAAATCTTGCGACAGCAGTGTGATATCTGCGACACTTTTGGCTATATCCGAGCTATCTTTCATAGACACGGAGACGTGCGCCGCCGACAGTGCCGGTGCATCATTAACGCCATCGCCTACCATGATCACCTTGTGGCCTTGGCTCTTCAAGTTTTGAATGTAGGCGACTTTCTCTTCGGGCAAAACCTGCGAACGGTATGCATCGATGCCCAGTTTTTTTGCAACTGCTCCCGCCGTTTTCTCGCTGTCACCGGTAAGCATAACGACATTAAGCCCCAACGCCTGCATTTTTTTAATGACAGCCGCCGACGTCTCTCGAATGGGGTCATCAATCAAAATAATGCCCGCCAGTTCACTGTCGATTGCCAAATAGAGCACCGATTCTTCATGGATATTGTTTGCTAAAAAGTCCATTTCTGCGCTACCGCGCTTGGTCTCTTCATCATCAAAGATAAAATGTTCACTACCAATGAGCACCCGTTTGCCATCAAGCTTTGACGCGACGCCGTGGGCAATGACATATTCTACTTCGGCATGGTTCTCTTGGTGCTCGATGCCCTCTTGTCTCGCTTTTTCGACAACGGCTTGTGCCACAGAATGTGGAAAGTGTTCCTCCAAACAGGCCGAAATTTTAAGAACCTCATCTCTGCTGTAGCCACCAAACGGGATCACGTCCTTCACCATAGGCGATGCAACCGTCAGCGTTCCGGTTTTATCAAAGATGATGGTATCTGCTTCTGCCAGTTCTTCTAAAAATCGTCCGCCTTTGATAAACATTTTGTGCTTTGACGCTTCATTTAGCCCGCCAAGAATCGAGAGAGAGGTCGAAAGCTTAATGGCACAAGAATAATCCACAAAAAATATCGACGTTGCCTTTGCAAAATTTCGTGTGAAAAGATAAACAAGTGATGCACCAAGAAAACTAAACGGCACAATTGAGTCGGCCAATCGCTCATTTTTACTTTGCAACGTAGCCTTATACTCTTCTGATTCGTCAATCATCTTCATAATTTTGTTGATTCGCGTGTCACTTCTTAGCGCTGTCGTTTCGACTGTAATGGTTCCCTCTTCTACCACTGTTCCGGCATAAACCGTCTTGCCCGCATCTCGTACAATGGGCAACGGCTCGCCGGTCATAGAGGCTTGGTTCACCATGGCTTCGCCCGAAACCACCTTCCCATCAATCGGGATTGCATGACCGGTGCGAACAACGACATGGTTTCCGATTTGAAGCGCAGACGAGTGGATCAATTTTTCTGTGCCGTTTTCTACAATCCAGACATGATCGATATGAAGCGCTAAGTTGTTTGCCAAATTTGCCTTTGCTCTCTTTTTACAATATTCTTCAATCGACTCACTGATGGAGAGCAGAAACATGATAGAACCTGCCGTACCAAAATCACCTTGTATCATCGAACTGCCGATTGCGGCCGCGTCTAACACTTCAACAGCGATTTTTCTATCGTAGAAAATACGGTGGTAAGCCTTTTTGAAATAAGAAACCGAGCGCACAAACGTCATCAACATGCCCAATGGCGCTGGCAACCATGGACGTAACAAATATCGAAACGCAACCTTTTTTGTTATGTCAATCACGAATTTCTCGCTACTCATGCTGAGCACCGCGTGTGTATCCTCCGGTATCGTCAACTCCGCTTTTTTCATTGCACGCACATACAGCAATACGGTTTCTACGTCGCCCGAATAGTATAGCAACACACTTCCGGTGATACCCGATACTTCTGCATTTACGATCTGTTCATGGGCGGTCAATTGGGTTTGCATGGCAATGGCTTCTTGCGCCGTAAACGCATATCTTCCCAAGTGCAGCCTTATCCTGCCCTGAAGCCGATGGGCAATGGTAAATTTCATATGCCTTATGCCTCAACCTTTGATTCACAACAGCACTGATGCTCTGGTTCAGAAAGTTTTGCCTCGTTGTATAAATCTTCTGCCTCTTCCTTGATGGTGGCGATTCTGTGCTCTACATCATCTTTTAAACCCAGACCCTTTGCCAACGTTTGTACACAAAGCTTCTTACAGCTTTTGCTCTTTAAAAAATTTGCGGCTACCAAACTAAACACGGCACCACCGATAAACAATCCGATGTTACCTTTTTCGAACCCGAAACCCAGTTTATTCATTATACATCCTCCTCGTTGATTTTATAAGTTAGCGTCAACTAACTTGTGGTTCAGTTTACTCTCGCCGTATTGGTTTGTCAAGCTGTCGCACCCAGTTTGAACAAATATTTTTGTAGGCGGTCAAAAGCAGTATACAAGTACGCCATCAACTGATAAAATAACAACAAAAATAGTCCAAAAGGATTTGT
>JAVBJY010000100.1:0-56471 GCA_031546735.1 Eubacteriales bacterium | reverse complement strand
AATAACAACAAAAATAGTCCAAAAGGATTTGTACAACAATAACTTAGGAACGTTCAAAAACGATCGAGTAGGAGAGTATGATTATGATATTGCATGAATCTGGCGAGAATTATTTAGAAGCGATTTTACAATTGAGGCAAGCCGGAAACGCTGTGCGCTCTATCGATATCGCGACCCATTTCGGTTTTTCGAAGCCGAGCGTTAGCCGCGCCATGGGCATTTTAAAAAACGAACATTATATTACAATCGATGACAGCGGCTATATCCATCTTACCGAAACGGGAAGTGCCGTTGCCAACAAAATATTAGAGCGCCATCAACTTCTGGCACAATATCTGGTTGCGCTGGGCGTGGACGAGACGATCGCCCTTCAAGACGCCTGCCGCATTGAACATGTAATCAGTGAGCAGTCTTTTGAGAAAATTAAACAACATGCCGAGGGTCTTCATCTAGTAAATCTTGTTTAATTAGTGGTTGACACCAACGCAAGGCTGTGGTAGTATCTGGTTAGTCTACGCTAACCAATGAATATTGACTGGAGGTCATGTGAAAAATGAGCGTTGTAATTGTAGGTGGAAATGAACGTATGGCTTGCCAGTATAAGTCTATATGCGAAAAATTTCGATGTAAGGTCAAAATATTTAACCAGCTTCCGGGCGATTTTAAAGCAAGAATCGGTTCTCCCGACCTGGTCGTTCTCTTTACCAACACCGTGTCTCATAAAATGATGTTGCATGCAACACAAGAAGCCGCGCGGACAAACACGACCATCGCGCGCTCTCATAGCAGTAGTTCGACTGCATTAAAAGGTATACTCGAACAACATTTTTGTGCCGTTGCTAAATAACGTGCCGCTGTTGCTGATGAATCAGCTTTTTTTATCCATAAAGGTTAGCTTTCGCTAACCAGAGCGAGGTGAGTTTCTTTATGAATGTTTCTAGCCCTTATTGTGCGGGCTTGCCCTTCCATATCCGATTTAATTTTTTAATCTGTACCGTGTTGGCAAGGGTCAAGCCCTCTGCCATTGTTCATCTGCGTTCCCATTCGGATAGAGACGATTGGCTACGTACGAAAGATGAACTCATGCAAGAGGCTGGTCTATCTTATAAAGAGATATGGGAAAAAGACAGCCAATTGACCGTGTTCATTTACGCGGAGGACTTTTTAAGAGAGGTGCTCTGTTCGCGAGAGAATTTAACCATTTTAAAAAAATATGGCTACCCGTCTGGATTCTCTTTTTCAGAAGCCTTGGACATATTGGTGTCGAGATATGACAAAGATCATTTTCCACACGAAATCGGTGTGTTTTTAGGATACCCACCCAAAGACGTCTTAGGCTACATAGAGAACAACGGCAAAAATTTTGTGCTGTGCAAATATTGGAAGGTGTACGGCAACCCGGATGCATCGATTGATATGTTTAAAAGAATTGATTTTGTCAGACAGCAAGCAGTACATAAGGTGTTGTCCGCATTATAGCGGTAGCATTTCGCAGTATATTTCCCACTGCCACACTTGGTTCCAGAAGGTATGCGCCCACACAGCGCACACCTTCTGGGGCCTTTTTATGTTGCACCAAACGATCTTGTCAAATTTTTGTGAAAACTCTAATAATAATTTAATTTACGTATTCTCTCTTGTCACACATTTTGGTATAATGTAAATAACGTACATCATATCTAAGCCAAACGCTAAAAGAATTCAGCTTTTAAGTTCTCTTGTTTGTTAGATTTGACAAAACGAGTATGGCAATAGAACAATTAGGAGGGAAGCGTGTATGTTAAGGCTATTCAATGACAGTTAAAATGAGAAGCAATGCTCGTGCCTGAAGGCGTATGGTTTGAATGCTACATCATTTTATTTTCGAGAAGGAGCAAGCCTATGTTAAAAAATATGAAAATCAGAAGCAAACTTATCTTTTTGGTCATCATCTCACTTGTCATCTCTGCTGCCATTATGGCAATTGGAATTGTCGAAATTCGAACCTTTGCGAAGCAATCACAAACCACGTATGACACCATTACAACACCTCTTTCTTATGTGGGCGAGGCCAGAGCATTCTATCAGAGATTGAGAGTAAATCTTTATGAACTTGCCGTATCCAATGACGACAGTACAAATGCAACAGCAAAGCAATCGGCACTCAATCGATATTCGGATTATGCGAAGTCCATCACGGCGTACTATAATCTGCGTGACGTATACACACTGGCACCCGATGAGCTTAACGCCATCACAGCGCTATACAATGGCCTCGGCGATTTGCAAACACTAACCAACAAGATCATTGATCTCGCAATGGATAACAAAAACGATGCTGCCATTGGACTTTTGCAAGGCGATATGCTCAGTACATACAATACAATGAAGCCCAATTTTGATGCACTGGCTTCCATTAACTTAGATCAATCAAAAGATGCCGCCATTGCCGCACAGCATACCAAAACCACAAGTACCGTGCTGTTGTTCTCCATATTTATTTTGGCTATTGTGATTCTTTTGGTATTTTCAAAGCTCATCATCTCTGCGATTACAAAACCGATTAACCATATGGTTCATGTTGCAAACCAAGTCTCCAAAGGCGAACTGGATGTGACCGTTGCGACAAATGCACGAGATGAAATTGGCGCGTTATCCCGAAGCATGGGGCAAGTCGTGGATACGGTAAACGCAATCGTTTCAGACCTTACGTACATATCAAAGCAACATGATATCGGTGAAATCGATGATTTTATAGACGAAAAGAAATTCCCCGGCAAATTTGGAGAAGTGGCACTATGCACAAATGAGATGGTGAGGGGTCATATTAACACGAAGAAAAAAGCAATGGCATGCGTTGCACAATTTGCAATCGGTAATTTTGACGCACCGATGGAAAAGCTCCCTCGTAAAAAAGCGTTTATCAATGAGACCATAGAAGAAATGCGTACAAACTTAAAGAGTGTAGATCGACAAATTAGCACCTTGGTAAAAGAAGCATTGGATGGCAATTTGTCTGCCCAAGTAGACGCAAGCAAGTTTGATGGTGGCTGGGGTCACATTATGATCGGGTTGAACAATGTGTTTAAAGGCATTGCGGTTCCCCTTATTGAAGCATCAAACGTTTTGCAAGAGGTGTCAAAAGGCAACCTTAACGTAAAAATGCAGGGCAACTATAACGGCGATTTGGCCATCTTGTCAAATTCACTAAACGATACAACCACTACGTTTGCCTCATACGTCGGTGAAATCACAAAAATACTGAATGAAATTGCAAATACAAACTTAAACGTTCATATCGACCGCACGTACGTGGGCGATTTTGCAGAGATCAAAGAAGCAATCAACTCGATCTCTGAAAAATTGAGTGATGTCGTTACGAATATCCGCTCATCATCAGAACAAGTCGCAACCGGTGCCAGAAGTATATCCGAAAGTTCCATGTTGCTTGCCACGGGCGCAACCGAGCAGGCAAGTTCTGTCGAAGAATTATCCGCTAGCATTGATATGATCAATCAACAAACGCAGATGAGCGCAGACAACGCAAAAGAAGCCAACAATCTGTCGATGTCTTCAAGAGAAAATGCAATGGCTGGCAATGAAGAAATGAAGAAAATGCTTGTATCTATGGACGGCATTAAAGAAGCAAGTGCCAATATTTCTAAGATCATAAAAGTAATCGAGGATATTTCGTTCCAGACAAATCTACTTGCACTAAACGCCGCAGTAGAAGCCGCTCGTGCCGGTGAGCATGGCAAAGGCTTCGCCGTCGTGGCCGAAGAAGTAAGAAATCTAGCTGGACGTAGCCAAAACGCCGCAAAAGAAACCACCGCATTAATCGAAGACTCGATTGTAAAAGTAAACCAAGGCACAGGCATCGCCACAACGACCGCCGAGGCGCTTGAGACAATTGTGCAAGACTTTAATCGTGTATCCGGCATCATATCAGAAATCGCAAACGCTTCTGCCGAACAAGCAAGTTCGATTGCACAAATCTCAATCGGCCTTGGCTCGATTGCGCAAGTTGTACAAAGCAATTCGGCCACCAGTGAAGAATCGGCGGCAGCAGCCCAAGAGCTGTCAAGCCAGTCTGAAACGTTGACCAACATGGTGTCTGTGTTTACCATAAAAAACGGCGGCGGTAGAAGATAAACTGCTGTAACGCACAAAAAGACTCGACAGTATATTGTCGGGTCTTTTTATGTCAGACGCACACAAAACGGTTGTGTTCTTGGGTGTACCGGCATTTCTGGGCCTGGTGTAAATCAATGTTTGTTGCGTTGAACGTCGCCAACTGTACTTCTTGTACAATCTATTCTATTCTATTCATCAAGGACGCATTGGTGCTCGTGTGATTTTTACAGTTTATCCATGTTGTAGAAACATCCATCGCCCCACGACATCCGTTCGTTTGGTCTAATGCGTTTAGCATGACAAAATCATGGATGATTGCCTGCACGCGCATTGCCGTCACCTCAACTCCCGCTTTTCGAAGTTTCCTCGCATAGGCCTCGCCTTCATCCCGCAGTACATCTGCCTCCCCATTTAAAATCATGGCGTCTGGTAGTCCACGCAGTTGTTCTGTTGTCGCGCGTAGTGGCGATGCCGTGATTTGATCTCGGTCTCGCTCTGACTTTGTATACTGGTTCCAAAACCAGATCATGCCTGCCCGATAGAGGTAATAATCAACGGCAAACTGGTTGTACGAACAGGTGTCAAAATAGGCATTGGTCACGGGATAATAGAGCAGTTGCTTATGGATTTCGGGGCCGTTTCTATATTTAGACAGGATGGTCATGACGGTTGCCATATTGCCACCGACGCTGTCACCGGCGACCGTTAATGTATCAAAATTCAGTTCCCAATTCATTTGCGCCGCTATAGTGGGCAATTGGGTCAGGACCGAATAGCATTGTTCGATGGCGGTGGGATATTTGGCCTCTGGCGAAAGGCTATACTCTGGAAACAGAACGACAGAATTTGTGCGGGCACCCAGTTCGCGAACCAGTTTGTCGTGGGTGTGTAAGTTGCCAAACACCCAACCGGCACCGTGTATATAAAAAATGACGTTCGGCGTGCCTGTGATGTTATCGGGTCTGATGTGGTGCAAATCGATCGTACCAAACTCGCCCGTATCAATTGGAAGCGTCGTGATACGCGCCGGACACTTGTAAACAGGCGAATCTTGTGCCGTGTCCAGCACTTTGCGACCTTGCTCGGGCGGCAGTTGAAAAATGAAGGGTGGCTTGGCGCTGGCGTCACAAACTTGTTCTGCCGCTTTTTCTAATGGGACAGTTCTGATCATAAGGGCATTCTCCTTATCAGCCATATGGGAGTGGTATGGCTGTCACTATTATTTCTAGTGTATGCTTCTTTTTGGAAATAATGTTTATCCCACGCTTTTTACACAGCCTAAAAAAATAACCCCCCCGCAAGTCAACGGTCGTTGGTTGCGGTGGGGTTATTTTTTTATTTTAAGGTTTCTAACGCATACAAAGGCAGATTCAATAGCCAATCCTCTTGTTTATAATCAGCCATTGATGTTCGGATCGACAGCACGGGCTTATATTTTTCATGATAAAATTTCAAACTTTTAGCCTGTAGGTTGACCGCCGCTTTTACCTCTATCAGGATTATATCGTCACCCGTATCCACCACAAAGTCGACTTCGGCATTGCCGCCATCATTTGTCCAATAATATGAGGCTACATTTTCCATGGTTTTTAGCTGTTGCAACACATACTGCTCTGTCAGGGCACCTTTAAATTCCATAAACAGATCGTTACTATCCAGCAGTGTGTCTTGTTTCAGCCGTACCATACAAGAAAGCAGCCCTACATCTAGCATAAAAAGCTTAAATGCTTTTAAATCTTCATACGCTTTTAGTGGCAAACGTGGGGCTGTGACCCGAAAAACTTTATGGACAAGCCCACAATCGGAGAGCCATAACATCGCAAGCTCATAATCTTTTGCGCGCGCACCCTCTCTGATCATGCCGTAAATGAATTTTTTATTTTCTTTCGTCAATTGCGCCGGAATGCTATTCCAAAGCATACGAATTCGTGGTACGGTTTCATTTGGGGCATGTTTAGAAAAATCTTGCTCATATGCTTCCAGAATCCTCTGCTGAATTTCCCTTGCTTCATTAAAGTCTTTATTCTTCGCAAAGTTTAAAACAACCTCAGGCATACCGCCCACATAATAATAATATTTAAGTAAATCAATATAGTTTTGCTTAAACGTCGTTATCATTTCAAAATCGCATTTGTGTAAAAGGTCTACAAACCGTTCTTCTCCCATTGCTATCATAAATTCTGTAAACGAAAGCGGGTATAAATCCATAAATTCAACCTTGCCTACCGGAAACGAAGTGCCACTGTGGAGTGCCACGCCTAGCAAGGAACCTGCGCAAATAATATTATACTCGGGGGCATTCTCGTCAAAATATTTTAGCGCCGTTAGCGCCTTCGGAACCTCCTGTATTTCGTCAAAAATCAGTAAGGTATTAACGGGGTTGATTTTTCGCCCGGCATATAGCTCCAGACCAGTAATCATTCGTTTGATTTCAAAATTTGATTCAAATAAATCTTGCATCTTATGATTATTGTCAAAACTGACATACACCACGTTTTCATATGCAGTAGCGCCGAATTGTTTCATGAGCCATGTTTTCCCAACTTGCCTCGCCCCTCGAATAATCAGAGGTTTTCGATTGCTTTTTTCTTTCCACTTATGAAGTTGTTCCATCGCCGCACGAACCATTGCCCTTCACCTCACACTTCATGATAGCAACAATTTAGCACGTGGGCACATAAAGTGCAACGACTTTTTGAACATTACTCCGTTACGCAGTATATTCGACCAAAACAATAGAAAAGACACTCCCAAAACGGGAATGTCTTTATCTACTGCTTAGCGGCTGAATTTGAAATCGTTTTGCGGCAATTCTCGGAGCGCCTCAACTGAGATTTGCTGCAAAACGATTACTTTAGCCCGCTAAGCAGTATCACTTATCATCATAATGCCCTCTGCACTGGGCAATCTCAATTTTCCCATCTTTGATACGATATATCAGCCTGTTTGTGTCATCAATTCTTCTGCTGCAAAATCCGGCAAAGTTACCAGATAGTGCTTCTGATTTTTCTATTCCACTGTTGCCATAGCCTCTAGTTCTTCCATTGTTTTGACTACAATATTCCTTTCGGCATTTAAGTCATCTATCGCTCTTTTTAAATGGGCTTGGTTAGACTCACTGTAAAACGGGTCAACGGCTATTTCAAACGGAATTTCACCCTGTCTAACCACTGTTTTAGCAAAGATCATAAAAGCGGTTGTCATATTCATGCCCATTTCATCAAACAATGTTTCCGCTATCGTGAGCAATGACTTCACCTCCGATAACAGTATCTCTTTCATTTTCTCTGCAATGTATCATAAAAACCCAATACACATCATACTACTTCTTCTAATTTTAAAACGCTGACAAGTGTTAAATTAAACATTAGTAACTATGAAGACACTGCTCTTGTTTCAACCGTTATCATTGGCTTTTATGACTCTACCGGAAAGATTTGTGGTTTGACGTCTAAAGAAGCAACCATCGCAAGCGGCGATAAGCAAATCGATGTTCCGCTAAGCCACACCGTTCCTTCAAGTGCAACAAGCATGAAGATCATGATCTGGAGTAAAGATATGAAGCCATACATGAACGCATGGTATTTGCTGTTGGTTTGATTTGATGGCTCGGTACATCCGCTCAGATTTGCGTCGTTTAGGCGTTGTCGAATAAAAGAAGCAACCAATCAAAATCTACTCTTTTGATTGGTTGCCTCTTTTATTTTATAGATTGCCTTAAACATGTTTCAACATTAGATTCTGAAAACGATTACAGGAACGTATTTTTTGTATGATTTGTATAATGCAAATGAAAATCGACGCCAGTTTATGTTGTGAACGCAAAAAACATTTTATATTTTTCTAAAAACTTCTTGAATTCACATAAAAATGCTTTATACTGAACAAAGAAGCAAATGTTCTACAGACTCTAAAATTATACTTTCAAGGAGGCAATGTATGAAAAAACGGTTCGTGTTCTTCGTTTCATTTTTAGTTACTTTATTTTCATTTTGTTTTGTTCCTGTGTCTGCGTCGGTTTCGGGTGATTACACCTACACGGTATCAGGCACCAATGCAACCATTACAGGTTTTACCAAAAGTGTAAGCGGTAGTGTGACAATCCCCTCGACGCTAGATGGGTATACCGTAACCACCATTGCTGCTAGTGCATTTTCAAACTGCACCAATTTGACCAGTGTCGTCGTGCCCGACAGTGTAACCAGTATCGGAGACAGCGCCTTTAAGGGTTGCACCGCCCTCACAAACATCACGTTGCCCTTTGTCGGCAACATAGGCACCGCCAGTGGTACTACCTCTTCTGTGTTTGGATATATCTTCGGGGCTACCTCCAGTTCAACTGTTGCCGGTACAACGAGGCAAATCTATTCACCTAGCGGCAGTACCAGCTATGATAATTACTATTACATACCAAGTAGTCTACGCACCGTCACAATAACAAAAGCAACACAAATTCCCGCTGGCGCCTTCTCCAATTGTAGCAATCTGACCCGTATAATACTCCCAGATACCGTGACCGTGATTAACAATTATGCTTTTTATAACTGTACCAGTGCTACAACGATAACGACACCTGGCAATGAGAGCAGCACCGCCATCATTATACCACAAGCCGTAACCAACATCGGCGACTATGCCTTCTATCACTGCGACAAAACAACAAATTTGTCAATGACTGACAATGTGAAGACAATCGGTGCAAATGCGTTTCAATATTGTATAAATTTAGCGAATGTAAAATTATCGACCCAGTTGCAAGTCATCAATCCATATTCATTTGCATCATGTTCCGCATTACCAACCATCGACCTACCAGAAACCGTTACAAAAATCGGTACATATGCATTTGCCTGGTGCTCCGAATTAAAAAACATAACAACGCCACAAGCTGTCACCGCCGTAGACAGTTATGCATTTTATGGCTGTTCGAAGTTAGCAACTGTAACCTTCAATAACCGTATACTTTCTATCGGCGACTACGCATTCCAAAACTGTGCTGCACTTACAAGTGTGACCATACCCGACAGTGTAACCTCTATCGGTTTAGGTACGTTTAAAGGCTGTGCAGGCTTAACCGAAATCACCCTGCCCTTTGTAGGGCAAACTGCTATAAATAATAATACCACTTCTTCTGTGTTTGGATATATCTTCGGGTCTAGCTCCATTTCAGCTGCGGGTACAACGAGCCAAATCTATTCACCTAGCGGCAGTACCAGCTATGATAATTACTATTACATACCAAGTAGTCTACGCACCGTCACAATAACAAAAGCGACACAAATCCCCACTGGCGCTTTCTCCAATTGTGGCAATCTGACCCGTATAACACTCCCAGATACCGTGACCGTGATTAACAATTATGCTTTTTATTACTGTAGCAGTGCCACAACGATAACGACACCTGGCAATGAGAGCAGCACCGCCATCATCATACCACAAGCCGTAACCAGCATCGGCGACTATGCCTTCTATCACTGCGACAAACCAACAAGCTTGTCGATGACTGACAATGTGAAGACAATCGGAGCAAATGCGTTTCAATATTGTTCAAATTTAAAGAGTGTGAAATTACCGACCCAGTTGCAAGCCATCAGTTCATATTCATTTGCATCATGTTCCGCATTACCAACCATCGCCATACCCGAAACCGTTACAAAAATCGGTACATATGCATTTGCCTGGTGCTCCGAATTAAAAAACATAATAACGCCACAAGCTGTCACCGCCGTAGACAGTTATGCATTTTATGGCTGTTCGAAGTTAGCAACTGTAACCTTCAATAACCGTATACTCTCTATCGGCGACTACGCATTCCAAAACTGTGCGGCACTTACAAGTGTGACCATACCCGACAGTGTAACCTCTATCGGTTTAGGTACGTTTCAAGGCTGTTCAGGCTTAACCGAAATCACCCTGCCCTTTGTCGGGGCAACTGCTTCAAGTAATAATACCGTTTCTTCTGTGTTTGGATATATCTTCGGGTCTAGCTCCATTTCAGCTGCGGGTACAACGAGCCAAATCTATTCACCTAGCGGAAGCAGCAGCTATGATAATTACTACTTCATACCAAGTGGTCTACGCACCGTCACGGTAACAAAAGCGACACAAATTCCCACTGGCGCTTTTTCCAATTGTAGTAGTTTGACCAGTATAACACTCCCAGATACCGTGACCGTGATTAACAATTATGCTTTTTATTACTGTACTAGTGTCACAACGATAAAGACACCTGGCAATGAGATCAGCACCGCCATCATCATACCACAAGCCGTAACCAGCATCGGCAACTATGCGTTTTTCAGCTGTAGCAAAATAACAAATCTATCTATGTCTGACAATGTGCAGACAATTGGAACAAATGCATTTCAAAGTTGTGCAAACCTAAAAAACGCAAAATTATCTACCCAGTTGCAGACCATCAGTCCATATTTATTTTATGCATGTAACACGTTATCCACAGTCGCCATACCTGAAACCGTTACAAGAATCGGTACATATGCATTTGGCGTTTGCTCCCAATTAAAAAACATAACAATACCGCAAGCCGTTACCGCCGTAGACAGTTATGCATTTTATTACTGTCCGAAGCTAACAAGCGTGATAATGAATAATGGCATACTCTCTATCGGCGACTATGCATTCAAAGATTGCGCAGCACTTACAAGCGTGACCATACCCGACAGTGTGACCTCTATCGGTTCGAGTACGTTCCTAGGCTGTTCGGGTTTGACTGAAATCACGTTGCCCTTCATCGGAAACACAGGCACAACCAGCGGTTCATCCTCCTCTGTATTTGGATATATTTTTGGGCAAACCATTTCTAACACAGCGGGTTATGTTTCACAACAATATAGCAGTTCTAGCTCTACGTATTGTTACGCCCCTAGTGCCTTAAAGACCGTCAACATAACAAAGGCAACGCAGATTCCATATGGTGCATTTTATAACTACAACCAAATTACCTCCATCCAGATTCCGAAGACGGTCGTAAGCGCTGGTAGCAACGCGTTTTATAACACAAAATGGCTTTCAAGCCAAACCGACGACTTCCTGATCATTGGGGATGGTGTTTTGATCCGTGGCAAGGATACCAATAATGCCATCAACATTCCCTCTGGCGTCAAGTATATTGCAGATGCTTTTAGAACCATGCGCAGTGGCGCAACCATATCCATCAACGTTCCAGACGGCACAAGAACAATTGGGGCAGATGCCTTTACCGGCCTTTCCCATACCACTGTAAACATAAGCATTCCCTACAGCGTCACCTCCATTGCAGATGGCATATTCTATATGAACAACAGAGTGAAAATAAAATGCTATAACAATTCAGCCGCTCTGGCCTACGCAAAGAGAAACAGCATCAGCTATGAACTTTTAGATAGTGAAGAAAAAATCGGTTTAGACAGTTATTCTTACATCATATCAAATGGTAAAGCCGAGATTACCAGTTGCAAGACGACAAGCACAAACATCACGCTTCCGGGGACATTGGGCGGCGCTGTCGTCGAAAAGGTAGGCACAGGGGCATTTAGAGGTGCAAGCACGGTCACCGCTATCGCCATACCAAACAACATCAAGGCAATCGGAGATTACGCCTTCGCCGACTGTAAAGGGATTGTGGATGTAACCATACCTGGCACTGTTGCAAGCCTCGGAAAAAATTCCTTCGCCGAATGCTCTAATCTTAAAAATGTCACGATAAAGGATGGCATCACCCGTATTGGTGATTATTCCTTCTATAACTGTAAAGCGCTTACAGAAGTCAACATACCCGATAGCGTAACCGCCTTTGGCGATTATGCATTTTATGGATGCGATAACCTCGAATCGGCAACCATCGGCACTTCTGCCACTGGCGTTGGCAATTATGCCTTTGGCAATTGTCCAAAGCTTTCTACTGCCGTTATCGGCAGTGCTGCGACAACAATCGGTGAAGGTGCGTTTATCAATTCGGCGCTGCAAACGGTGACGGTTCCGAGTGGCGTTGTCAGCATCGGCGATAAGGCATTTCAAAATAATCAAAAGCTAACAAGAACAACTGTACGCGCAGGGCTTATTCAAATCGGCAGTGCAACGTTTAAAGATTGTGTGCTTCTTTCTCAAATCACGATTCCGGCCACTGTGACCAGCTTGGGAAGTGGTGCGTTTAGTGGCTGTGCGAGTTTAAAAACAATTACGATACCAAACGGTGTAGCCGAAATAAGCGATTCCGTATTTGACAGCTGTATCACGCTTAACACGGTCAATCTGGGCACAGGTGTTACAAAAATCGGCAATAACGCATTTAGAAAATCTCCAATGGCAACCATCACCTTCCCTTCTGTTTTGGTTTCGATTGGTGACGGTGCCTTTAGAGGCTGTGCCAACCTCTCTGAAATCGTGACACCAGATAGCACCACAAGTATCGGAAGCTTGGCATTTTTCGAATGTAGCAGCTTAAAGAACTTGTCTATATCCGACAACATGACACAAATTGGGACGGGTGCATTTGATAAATGTGGCGTGCTTGCCGCCAAAATCAGATATGCAAGCGGCACCATCAAGAACAACTTGTTCTTAGCGCAACAAATACGTACGGTTGAAATTGGTGACGGCATCTATTCGATTGGCGATTACGCCTTCTCGCGATGTCTGCTGCTGACAGACGTTTTTTTGTCAAACGACGTAAGGGCGATTGGTGCCTATGCCTTTAACGAGTCTGAAAAACTGAATATCATTTCTATGTCTGACTTGATGCAAACAATCGGAACCAACGCATTTGATAAATGCAACAACATTACGATACTCGTGAGACTGGCAAACGGCGCCATTGCTGACGATTTGTTTTCTGGCAAGAGCAATACGATCTACTCTGGTCAACAAATGTCTGCGGTTGTGCTTGAAAACGGCATGAAGAGTATCGGGAAAAATGCTTTTTATAATTGTAGCGCGATGAAAGATCTGACCATGCCAGACAGCGTGAAGAGCATTGGCCACAATGCATTTATAGGCTGTAAGAGTGTGAATGTTCTCTTGAAGTATGTAGATGGTGTGATTGCAGATAAATTATTTGCGATTGATGGGGAGGCGAACCGCGGTCAAAACATAGCCGTCGTTACGCTAGAAGACGGCATCACGACAATCGGCGATTCGTCCTTCTATGGTTGTGTTGACTTGGTAAAAATAAACATGTCAAAAACCCTAGACCGCATCGGGCAAAAAGCGTTCTATACTTGTAAGGCGCTTACGGATGCGTGGGCACCGAGTGTGTCTTTCATCGGAAGTTATGCGTTTTATGACTGCAACAGCCTCAAAAAAACAATCATCTCTGATAAGATACAAGATATATTAGAATATACATTTTATGGTTGCGCCTCTCTTTCTGACGTGACGATTCCAAGTAGTGTGCGTACGATTGGTCAATATGCGTTCTACGCGTGTACAGGCTTGACAGGTGTTAACTTAAGCGCCAGCAAAGCCTTAAATACGATAGATGCCTATGCCTTTTATAACTGCAACAAGCTTACCGAAATCCTGTTTCCATCTAGCATGAAGACGATCGGCACGTATGCATTTCGGTCATGCGGCTTCACCGACATCACGATTCCAGACGGCATGACGTCTGTGGGTGACGGTGCCTTTTATGGTTGTGCAAAACTGAAAAGTGCCAACATAGGCTATAATATCACGAAGCTTCCAGAGCGTGTATTTTATGGCTGTGTAAACTTGTTAGACATATTCTTATATGGCAATGTAACCTCGATTGGCCAACTTACATTTTATGGCTGTGAAGATTTGACAATCTACTCGGTTGAAAATCAGTATGTTAGAGACTTTGCAGATGAAAATTGGCTTACATTTAAACTCATATCCAATGATTTTGATGTTGAGGTGACGCCGCCTTCCAAGCTCAGCTATACCGAGGGCGAACAGCTTGACACAACTGGCATGATCGTTGCCATCAAGTACAACGATGGTACAACACAAAACATTACGGAGGGCTACAAAGTCACGGGCTTTGACACAAACGTATTTGGCGCCCAAACCGTTTGCATTGAATACCGAGGCATCAAAAAATATTTTGATGTTGTCGTTTCCAAAAAAGGAATCAGGGAATTGACACTTGTACCACCTGACAAAACTGACTATCTCGTAGGCGAAGCGCTTGACCTGTCTGGCATGGTTTTGACCGCGGTATATGCGGACGACACCAGCAGAGTGATTGCCTCTGATTACACGGTAACAGGCTATAACCAAACGACGGCAGGTTCGCAGACAATTTCTGTCACGTATGATGGAAAAGTCGCAACGTTTGCTGTAAAGGTGATGCCTATCGAAGTATCACTGCTTGAAGTGTTACAGGCAAAACGCACCTACGCATTTGGTGAAGAACTTGATCTTCAAAGCATTGTGCTAAAAGCCACATATAATAACGGCAGTTCGAGCGAAATCAGAAATGAGTTTACTGTTTCTGGCTATGTAAAAGAACAAGCTGGCGCGCAAGACTTGACCGTGACCTATTCTGGCAAGACAACGATACTTAGAGTAACTGTTGCAGAGAAAGTGATGACGGGGCTTACCCTGTTGGGCGCACCTGAACAGACCGTCTATGCATATGGCGAAGAAATCAACTTGCAGGGCTTGACGTTAAAGGCAACCTATAACAACGGCAGTACAGAAAACATTACGGCTGGCTACACCTTTACGGGCTATGACGCAAAAACAGTGGGCACGCAAACAATAACCGTAGCATATGCAGGAAAAACTGTAACGTTTACTGTAACGGTTAACACAAGAGCGCTGTCCGCAGTGACAGTCAAAACGGCACCGACAAAAACGACCTACACGTTTGGCGAAGCGCTTGATTTGTCTGGCCTTGTGCTAAAGGCACTGTATGACGACGGCAGCAATGAGTCTATTACAGATGGATTTGTTGTCTCTGGATATGACAAAAACAAAGCTGGCACACAAACAATAACCCTAACCTATGGCGGCAAGACGACGACAGTTGAAGTATCTGTCGCAGATAGAATGGTGAGCCTCGTCACCATCCAAACACAGCCATCAAAACTCGTATATCAATATGGCGAACCACTAGACCTAACAGGGCTTAGCCTGCAAGTACGCTATAATAACGGCGATACAGAAATCATCTCGACTGGTTTTGAGGTGAAGGGCTATAACCCGCTTGATTCAGACACGCAGACGCTCACCGTCACCTATGGTGGAAAATCAGCTAAATTTACGGTACTGGTCGGGTACAGGCAGATTATATCCCTCAAGGTAAACGAATATCCATACCGACAGACGTTTGGATTAGGCGAAGACCTTGACTTGGCAGGGTTGGTCATTGGTATAATCTTTAATAATGGTTCTGAAGATGTCACCTCAAGTGGATTCTCGATATCGGGCTATGACAAAAATAAACTTGGCACACAGGTTGTCACGCTAACCTTTGGCGGCAAAACCGTAACCCTTAGTGTATCTGTCGTAGATGTGGTCGCACAAGAGACCCTTATCCGAACACGTCCAACAAAGCTTTCCTACTGGTTGGGCGAAGCCCTTGATCCATCGGGTATGACTGTAGAAGTATTTTATTATAACGGTACCTCTGAAATCATTTCTACAGGGTTTGAGTTGACTGGCTATGACCCAAACACAGTCGGAACACAGAGGATTACGATGCATTATGGCGGAAAGACAGATTCATTTGGCGTTCAAGTTCAGCAAAGGCAAATCTCAGAATTGAAGTTTAATTCTTATCCGACAAAACTGTCCTATGTAGTCGGGTCTGACCTCGACTTGACGGGGCTGGTTCTTGGCGTAACCTATAGTAGCGGTGATGTCGTGAGTGTTTCCTCTGGTATCGACGCCTCTGGTTATGACAAAAATAAAACGGGTTCACAGCTTATCACGCTAACCTATGGCGGCAAGACCATAACCTTTAGCGTTTCTGTTGTCGCTAGAGCCGTGACGCAAGTCACCGTACAAACAGCTCCGACAAAAGTACAATACCAGTTTGGCGAAGCGCTTGACCTAACAGGGCTTAGCCTACAATTAAGCTATAATAACAGCGATACAGAGGTAATTTCTACTGGCTTTGCAGTGACTGGCTATGACCCAACAGCGTCTGGCACACAAACGATCACCGTTACCTACGCGGAAAAATCAGCTACCTTCACGGTAGAGGTGCTTCCAAAGCAAGTCACAGCACTCCAGATTAATTCTTACCCAACCAAGCTGTCGTATGTAGTCGGGTCATATCTCGACTTGGCAGGGTTGGTTCTTGGCGTAACTTATAGCAATGGTGAGATCGTGAACGTTTCGACCGACATCGGGGTATCTGGTTATGACGAAAACAAAATCGGTTCACAGCTTATCACGCTAACCTATGGTGGTAAGACCACAACCTTTAGCGTCTCTGTTGTCGCTAAAACCGTGACGCAAGTCTACGTACAAACATCGCCGACAAAAGTGCAATACCAGTTTGGCGAAGCGCTTGACCTCACAGGGTTTAGCCTACAATTGCGCTATAATAACGGCGATACAGACGTAATTTCTACAGGTTTTGACGTGACTGGCTATGACCCAACAACGCCCGGCACGCAAACGATTATTGTTACCTACGCGGGAGAATCAGCTAACTTCACGGTAACCGTTGGGCAAAGGCAAGTCACCGCTCTCAAGATTGATTCTTATCCAGACCGACAGACATTTGCGAAAGGTGAGGATATTGACTGGAGAGGGCTGACTCTTGGCGTAACTTATAATGATGGTTCACAAGACAGCATTGCAACTGGCTTCGATGTATCCAATTATGACAAAAATACAATTGGTTCACAGCTTGTTACGCTAGCCTACGGCAGTAAAACCGTGACCATCAGTATATCCGTTGTCGATATACTCGCAAAAGATACCATTATCCAAACACACCCAACAAAACTTTTGTATTGGGCGGGTGAAGCCCTTGACCCAACGGGCATGACCGTAAAAATAAATTATTATAACGGTACATCAGAAATCATTTCCACAGGTTTTGAGCTAACTGGCTATGACGCGAACAAAGCTGGAACGCAAACGATCACTGTGCATTATGGTGGAAAATCGGATGCCTTTACAGTAGAGGTCAAGCAAAAACAAATTGTAGGCCTCTGGTTTATTTCTTATCCGAAGCAATTGACATATGTCGTCGGATCTGACCTCGACTTGACAGGGTTGGTTTTGGGTGTGTACTACAGCGACGCCTCTGAAACAAGCGTTTCAACTGATATTGGTATATCAGGCTACGACAAAAACAAAGTAGGTACACAGCTTATCACGCTTACCTATGGCGGCCAGAGCAAAACCCTTAGCGTTTCTGTCATCGATAACGTGGTGTACGATGTCACCGTGCAAACATATCCAACAAAAACAGAATACCAATTTGGCGAAGCATTTGACCGAACAGGGCTTACCCTGTGTGAATTTTATGCTGACGGAACCTCAAAGATAATAACCACAGGCTTTACCGTAACAGGCTATGATCCTAATAAAGCGGGAAGCCAAACGCTAACCGCCAATTATCTTGGGTACTCTGTGCCATTTTCGATTTACGTTCACCCTGCAGCCGAAAAGGTAACAACGCAAATAAAGATAGAGACACTGCCTACCAAATTGGCGTATAAGGTGAATGAAGCCATTGATGTTTCTGGCATGGTTGTAAACGCCACCTACAGCGATGGTAGCACCGCGCAAGTTAGCACAACGAACTGCACGTTGACAGGCTATGATTCCTCCAAAACTGGTGTTCAAATCATTACGGTTACATCAGGTGGCAAGACAGATACGTTTTCCATTCTTGTATTTGAGGAAAAAGCAATTGAAGCAAGTCATGCCTATTCGATTCGCTATGTGGCTCCGATTGGAGCCAAAGGAGAGATACTAGACGATATTCCCTCTACCGAAACTATTAACGTGAGCGTGAACTTTGCCCAACGTGATGCGGAAAATACAGCGTTTGTCATTGTCGCAGTGTACGGGAGTAAAGATGAACTATTGTCAATTGTCTATAAAAATACAAGCCAATGCGTGAACGGAACATTTGACGCAAGCTTGAATCTCAAACCAGGTCAAGTCGCCCATCATGTGAAAGCGTTTGTTTGGAACGATTTGACAAGCATGAAGGCAACAGCGAATGTGGGTAGTTTTTACAAAAAATCTTAGCAAAATTCAGAAAGGCCGCCTAACCATGGCGGCCTTTCTGAATTTTGACGCAAACAATACGCCCTCATGCATACATATAGTGTATATCTAACTCAACATGGAGGTTCGCTATGCTAAATCTTAACTCGTTTTACGGCACTGTCACCAGCATCAGCAATTTTATGACTGGGGCAACCGATGATGGCGGCGGTTGCTATACATTCATGTCTGTTGACAACAGGCAAGGCGACTTGGTTAATTTTGTCATATCCCCCACCACTTATTTTGTGAACAACGCCATGGTTTCTGTAGGAGACCCAGTAACAGGCTATTATGACGGAGATGCGCCAGTTCCAATGATTTTTCCGCCACAATACCAAGCACTGATTATGGTAAAAGACGACCCCTTCCAAACAGTAAAAGTAGACTATTTTGATGACCAGTTGGTGAGTCTTGATGGGCAATTAAAGCTAAACCTTTCCCCACGTACACAACCCGTACTCCGAAATGGGCAAGCCTTTACAAGAAGTATCACAAACCGAACCCTCATCGTGGCCTATCGCTATTCCACCAGAAGTATCCCCGCCCAAACGACACCGACGAAAGTAATCGTTTGGTGCTAGTCTACTGCGTAACGCAGTTACAGCGGTATCAAAAGACAAAACCATGACATAGGATGTAGCAATCACTTCTATATTGGAGGAAACAACATGTACGTTCCTGAGCTGTTATCAAGCAGATTTGCAGACCCCGTCCTGACCCCAACTGGTCAATTGCAAGCCCAAGTGTTTGGCGTTGACGTTGGCGTGCCTGTCCCAAATGCCGTTATACGGGTTACACCAAGGGAAGGCGGCAATACAATTGAAGAACTCATCTCAAATGAATCCGGGCAAACCGCCATCTTAGACCTGGATAGTCCACCGATTGAATATTCGCTACAGCCCGAACAGCCGAGGCCTTACAGTGAATACACCTTGGATGTTACAGCCGACGGCTATGAGCCGATGCGCATCGAAGGCGTCCAAATACTGAGCAATACAATGGCCATACAGCAAATCAGGCTACAACCTCTCGCCACTTTATCCAGACAGCCGATCACAATCGTAATCGACGAACACACGCTGTATGGTGTATTCCCGCCAAAAATCCCTGAAGATGAAGTAAAACCCCTTCCAGAATCATCTGGTTATGTTGTGCTAGACCGACCTGTGATTCCAGAAATCATTGTCGTGCACATGGGCGTTCCAAGTGACACCACAGCCAAAAATTATTATATTAAATTTAAAGACTATATTACAAATGTAGCCTGTAGCGAGATCTATGCCACATGGCCCGAAAGCACCATCCGCGCCAATGTATTGGCCATTCTCTCTTTCACCCTAAATCGAGTATTCACAGAATGGTATCGGGGAAAAGGAAAAAACTTCACGATCACAAACTCAACTGCATATGATCATGCGTTTTTTTATGGTCGCAATATTTATCAAGAAGTATCCTCTATTGTGGATGAAATATTTACCACCTATATTACAAGGCCGGGCATACGCCAGCCGCTTTTCACCCAATATTGTGACGGCGTGAGAACGTCTTGTCCAAATTGGATGACACAGTGGGGTTCAAAAAATCTTGGTGACAAAGGCCTTCCCGCAATCGATATTTTAAGAAGTTTCTACGGGCCGGACGTTTATCTCACCAGTGCCACCAAGGTGTCGGGGATTCCTTCTTCCTACCCTGGCAGCACCTTACAAGTGGGTTCTAGGGGCAACAACGTGCGTACCATCCAGACCCAACTCAACGGGATTTCAAACAATTTCCCGGCGATTCCAAAACAGGTGGTAGACGGTGTTTATGGCAATGGCACCAAAGCCGCGGTGCAGGCATTCCAAAAGGTTTTTAATCTACCACAGACAGGTGTCGTGAATTCGGCGACTTGGTATAAAATATCAGATATATACGTGGCGGTAAAGAAGTTAGCAGAATTGGTGTAGAAGGTTGGGGTGATTTTATGGCGACCGATAACCCAAAAGTTGACGCCTCCCTCCGTGCTTTGCTTGACGTCCCGGCGATTGACAGGGATAAAAGTTCTTCCGCCAGTGCCAGTTATGACACACAGACAAGGCAATGGACGCTTATCGTAAAGTATCATGGGGATCTCGTTGCCATTACGGATACGCTAGGGGCAGATGCAGAAATACTGACGGAAAACTACGCAATTGTAACGATTCCAGAAGACAAGATAGAAGAATTTGCACAGTATACAGAAGTAGAATATATAGAAAAGCCAAAGCGTTTGGGCTATATGGCGGCTGACAATTTAAGAGAGGCCTGCATTACACCCGTTCAAACGTATCCACCCTACATGTTGAAAGGACGCGGCACGATACTGGGCATCATCGATTCTGGCATCGACTATTCGCATCCCGATTTTATCAATGAGGATGGAACATCGCGAATCCTTTACATTTGGGATCAAACGATAGAGGGCAATCCACCCACCGGGTTTCGATCGGGGTATGAATATACAACCGATACGATAAATGAAGCACTGGCAAAGACAACGCAAGAAGAAAGATTGGCACTCGTGCCCCATGTTGACACCGCCGGTCATGGCACCCACGTAGCGGGCATCGCGGGCGGAAATGGCAACGCAAGCCAAGGCGAAAATGTAGGCGTTGCACCCGAGGCTGCCTTTATCATCGTGAAATTGGGGTTGCGTGAATCGTTCGCCCGCACCACAGAGCTTATGCGCGCCATAAAATATGTGATTGAAAAAGCAGAAGCGCTGAACGCACCGATCGCGATCAACATCAGTTATGGCACAAATGACGGCCCCCATGATGGAAAATCGCTCTTTGAAACATACCTAGACGACATGAGTGTACGTTGGAAAAATGCAATTGTGGTTGCAACTGGTAACGAGGGTGCCGCCGCCCATCACGTAAGCGGTTCCGTTGGCGGCATTGAACTGGAAACCGTGCAATTTGTAACCGCCGAGGGGTTGTCCTCCTTGTCTGTAGACATTTGGAAATCGTATGTCGACTTATTCAATATCGAGATTATTTCTCCTAGTGGGGATTCCACAGGCGTTATCCCTTATCAAACCTCTCGGTTGCAGTATAAACTGGGCAACCACAACGTTTATATTTATTTTGGTCAACCCACGCCGTTTAATGGTGACCAAGACATTTTTATAGACATCCTGCCCATCGACTCTTTTTTAAGCGCGGGCATATGGTCTATACAATTTCATGTGGACACGAGCGTGGATGGTATTTATCATATTTGGCTCCCCATTACTGAGATTGTGTCTGACAAAACCGCTTTCTTAACCCCCACCCTAGAGACGACAATGACGTTGCCCGCCACTGCGGCAAGCGTCATTTCCGTTGGTGGTTACAACCATTTAACAAATAGCTTTGCCGATTTTTCAGGGCGGGGATATACCAGAAACGACGTTTTTGTAAAGCCCGATTTGGTTGCGCCTGCCGTGAACATCCTGTCTACCGTTCCAGGGGGCGGGTATGATGCGCTTACCGGCACGAGCATGGCGGCCCCGCATGTAACAGGGGCCTCTGCATTGCTTTTAGAATGGGGCATTGTGAAAGACAACGACCCAAATCTATATGGGCAAAAGCTAAAATCTTATTTGCGGGCAGGCGCAAGGCGTGACCCCTCTCGTGTCTATCCAAACAAAGAATGGGGCTACGGTCAGCTCTGTTTGTATGACACATTTCAAAAAATCCAACCAGTCGCAATTGCACAACGATCTATTGCAAGGAGTGAACAACCGCTCACGCCAGAAGAAAAAATCATGTCAAATGACTATGCCGATCTCATCGTCGAGCTAAATGAGGCGTCACAACAAATCATCACTGCCACGGACGATATCGTCGCGCTTGGCATGTCCGATTCAAGCCAAGCCGTTGTCTATATGAAACGAACCGACCTTGATGTTTTCCTGGATAAACTACAGGGCATCGCCGTTTATTCTGATCCGACTTTACGGACATTTATAACAGACGCCACGCTAGGTGCCAACCGCCTATCACCGGTACAAACCATCCCCAACCTTGGGCTGACCGAAAACGGTGTCTTGGTTGGTTTTGCAGATACCGGCATCGACGATACGCATCCCGCTTTTATGAACAAAGATGGCACAACAAAAATAAAGTTTTTGTGGGATCAAACGGTTGCCACCAATCATCCCCCCGTCGGGTTTGGTTATGGCACAGAGTATATCGCAGAACAAATGAACAAAGCGCGAAGATCAGATACTCCAATCTGCGTCATGTCAAGCCGTGATGAAAACGGGCACGGGGTTTTTGTGGCTGGTGTGACACCGAATGACGAATTGATTATTGTGAAACTGAAATCGGCAAAGCAATATTTAAAAGAGAAGTATATGATTTTTGATCGCAATATCGCGATATTCGAATCCATCGATATTGCAAAGTCAGCAGAGTATATTTTCGGCAAAGGCGTCACGCTCATGATGCCCACTTCTTTTTGTACGGCAGTCGCCCGCCCACAAGTTGGGCATGAGGGAGGTTCCTCTCATCATACGTCCGGAAGAATTTTAGCCGAAAATAGCACCTCTCGTTTTGAAGTGAATGTGGCAGAGGGAGAGAGAGGGTTGAGTGTGTCCATTTGGACGCATCTGCCCGACAGTATATCCGTTTCTATTGTTTCCCCGACAGGGGCGTCTCTCAAAAAAATTTCTGTTCAAGACACTTGCACCAAGAGCTTCCCCTTGCGTTCTGACAAGACCACGATCAGTGTGAGTTGCACCATATCAGCGGAAGAAAGCGGACGTGGGGGTGGCGACCAACTTACACTCATTCGGATGAAAGACCCAACCCCCGGCATATGGACATTTATTCTACATGGTGAAACGATTGTAAACGGCACCTATCATGCACAGCTACCCCACGCGTCACTCCCCCATTTGATTAAATGTATTGATTAAATTCAATCTGCCATATCCCCACTGGTTGTTCGGGTATTCGATTTGAGGATCACGGATACAGCCCTTGATAAAGTAAGACCGCAGTAGAAACGAGGTCATTGAAATCTCAGTCCGCTCTACGACACCCCATTGAAGACCAAGCGCACAGGCACCGGCTGTTATGGCGGCTGACACACTGGTGCCTGTCATCGTGCCATAGCCAGTGGGGAAAACACCTGATACATTGACGCCAGGCGCCGCCATAACAGGCGCGCCTGCCGGCAATCTTGTGGGGCCACGCGACGAAGATATATATAAGCTATTATCTTGGCTATTATAGGCACCGCTTGTGATTGTGCCTAGGGCGGTTGCCGGTACGACGATCGTATACTCTGGATCGGGCTCTAAAAATTCAATCTGCGGGTCGACCAAGCCGGTGAGTGGCAACCACGCGTGGTAGGTTCCATCGATGATATTATCCCCAAATATCGTGATTTTCCAGACACCGGGTGTTGGATCTATAATCTTTATCATCGTTAACTGGCTTCCAGATCCTTCGACAGGAAACACATAGCTAACAATGACACGCGCTTTTTCGAGAACCAACTTTGATTCGAGCGTCGTGCCCGGCTTAAATGGGATGCGGTTGATCACTTCGCCCGTGGGCGAAGTCACAGCGATAGAGGTTTTATCAGAAGCGGGCGTCCACAGATTCATAAAAATCGGCGCCCCATTGTCGCCTGCTCTTATTTCAATGTCTTTCGTGTCTCCCGCCTCTTCGATAACCCCTGATACATGGTGCTTCATGGCGCTTTCATTTCCGGGGGCAACACTGACCGCGACCCCTTGTAACCCGCATAAGGTTGTTACATATGTTTCTAAATTACCCAACCCATCATGACCGCCCAAATTGGTTCCGATGCTGATGCCGATGGAGGTCGGTTGCCTTAATTCGTACGCTCTCTCCAAAATATATTGAAGCCCAAGCATCAGATCACTTGAGGCATAGACATTTTGCTGGTCTTGGGGTACAAGGTAATACTCTAAATAAAATGATCTGGCCTTTTGGAGCTTTACAACGATTAACTGTGCATCAGGCGCGGCGCCAATATATGCATTATTCTCGCGGCTTGCCGCAACCGATGCCAGAAAAGTGCCGTGCCCTACATTATCCTGCGTGGGAACGAGGGCAAACGGGTTTTCCGATTGCAACGCTTCATTGATTTGGGCATTGGTATATTCTGTTCCGAAATAGTAGCCTTCGGGTGCGTTTCCGGGGATCGTCTGATCCCAGATATATTGAATCTTGCTTGTGCCATCTTCAAAGCGAAACGCTTGATTGGTATAGTCGATGCCCGTGTCGACAAAGGCAATCAAAACACCTTGTCCTTTTAGATTCAGGTAGGGCTGATCTTGTACCTGTGTAATGCCCGCTTCATCCAAATCCTGTCGCCCCAAAAGCCCCATCACCATAGGCATGATGTTTACGCCGCTTTCTCCTAATTCATCTAAAATTGTCTGTAGATTTTCTTGTTGGGTATACACAATCGCATAATCGCGTACCACCTTTCCTAGACGCAGATACGGCCTATTGTCTACGTATTGTTGAAGTGCTCTGGTGTATTGAAAAATAAGGTCGATTGTATTGGGCAATGCTATAAATTCTTCGATTGATAGCGCTTCAGATGGTTGTTGTGTCGCCATTGCGTATCCTCCCAAGTCGATATTTATTCCTACCTTTTCCATCTCATTTTGCATCAAATATCAGCTGGCAAAGTAGCGTATCTATCGTACATTGTATTCGGCATACACTTCAAATATTAAGAATTTATGGTGTAGCATCCTGCTTAGACATCTTTATTTTGCTAACAGCTCTGCAACAAATGCTCTGTTTTTGCCAACACATGCGCCACAGCCAGTGCCTACTTTTGTAGCTGTTTGAACATCTTCAAAGCTTTTTGCCCCATCAGCAATTGCCTTTTCAATGTCGCCTACTGTTACTTTCATGCATCCGCATACTAAATCTTCTTTGTTCATTTTTGTTTCCTCCGCTTTAATATATTTACCGATGATTTTAAACCGATATCTTTGAGTATACTAAGGAACAGAACAAAAAGCAATTACGCACAAATACGTGCCATAGTTACTAATTTGTAACCGATTATACTTTGATAGATATTACCGCTAAGAACTTGTTTAATGTTTTTTGATATTGAGCGCCCCAATTGTGCATACTATCCACTAGTGCTGCACAACGTAATGTGCTTTTCTCATCCATTTATTTCAGCTTCCCTCATGGTTACTATTTGGTACCTACCACACAAAATTGTGCCTATTTGTGTTTATAAACAAAGTTTATTATACTTAGCACATGAAAAAATCACAATAAAAAAATTTGCAAAGCGAGGAATTTATATGGTACGTTATATCGACAGCACGAGAATGGGAAGCGGAAAGCAGTCATGGTTAGATAGCATTCATCACTTTTCTTTTGCACACTACTTCAATCCAGAAAATATGGAGTTTGGTGTCTTACGAGTCGTTAATGACGACCTCGTACAACCAGGCACAGGTTTTAGCACTCACCCACATGAAAATATGGAAATCATTTCATACGTTGTAGATGGTGAGCTTTCACATGCGGATAGCATGAAAAATAAGCGTACCCTCACTCGTGGCCAAGTACAGTACATGAGTGCTGGCACAGGCGTGCTTCACAGCGAACTTAATCAAAGTGAACACCTATTGAGATTTTTGCAAATCTGGATTCTTCCTGATAAAGAAGGATATGATCCAAACTATGGCGACTATAAATTCAATTGGGCCGATAGAGAAAATAAATGGTTGCCAATCGCAACTGGTAGTAAAGAGTCTTCAGCACCCATCCATATCCATGCCGATGTAAATGTATTTGCCACAGAAATTTCAAAGGGTAAAGCGCTTGATTTTAAAGTTGCCTCAGGCCGCCAAGCATACCTTGTATTGATTGAGGGCGTAGCTCAAATTGGCGAACACATTTTAGCAACTAAAGATGCCATGGAAATTGTGGAAGAAGATATTATGATTAAAGCAAATGAAAATGCACATTTGATTGTTTTTGAAATGAAGAAATCAAACTAAAACTGATAGAGGAAAGACGCGCTTATTATGCTATCGGCAAGAATGCAACCTGCCGCCGATAGGTTAAAAGTGTCAGCATAGAGTAAATTTAAGGAGGATGGCAATGAAAAATAAGATAGAAAATAAGATTTTGGTTTGCTCCGTATGTGGGCTTCACATTATGGCGGATGGCAAAGAGGGGTCTTGCCTAAAATGCGGTGCAGACTTTTCAAAGTTTGTGACCTTGTCTGATGAAGAGTCTGCCAAGGTAATTGAATCTGACAGAACAAACGACATTCATTGCAAGTTGATAGAATTGTCAATGGAAATGGCTAGATTGTGTGAAGAAGGGCTAGAAATAGCCCTTGACCCCAAGTGTGTAAAGATTTTTGACTATTTGAAAGATTCTGCTTGGGACACCAAACAGCTTTGTAAAGCAGAAATTGCAGGACATATGAAAACTGGTAAGTGGTAGAAAATTGACAAAATACCCTCTTCTGATTTAGCTCGGTTTACGAGCCTTGTTAATAAATCAGAGGAGGGTTTTTGAATATGTTTTACTATCACTACAACGCACAGAACAGATTCACTTCCATCACATTCAACACATTCTATCAGTGATAGCAACAGAATGTATGATTAAAAACATATTCAAAAAACAACAAGCCCATTTAGCGATTTATTTCCTGCCAAATGGGCTTGCTGTTTTCCTTTAGAACCACACCCTTATGAGCGTGGGGATTGATTGTTTTTAATTTGCACCATAAGTGAATAGGCGAGTCCGCCCCATGTCATGGCCAAACCCAACAACATAAACACGATAGAACCAACTGTCATCTCTCTCACTCCTCGTCATTCATTTCGTTTACAATAAGTGCCGTTTGCCATGGGATACCCCTATGGAATATGATCGAAAGTATAATGGCAATCCCAATACAACCGCCACCATAAAGACCAAGCGCTAAACCGCTATACCCGCCGTATCCGGTTGAGAACAATGAAAAAATGGTCATGGTCAAGTTTACAATGAGGGGAATCGGTGCAATAAATTTCACACAGACCACCCACCATGTGCCCGCTTTAAAATAAGAATACCGGTTGGCGTAATCTTGAAAAGAGGAAACACCAAACAGCCAACCAATGGCGATGGCTTCTAATAATCCTGAAACGACAAGCCCAAAATTGTTGCAGACGTAGTCGACGATGTCGAGTATATACAACCCTGCGCCTGTAGCAAACACCGTGCTTAAAAGGAAGCCCACAAGGCAAACTACCCCTAACAACTTTTTGCGTTTAAAGCCAAACTTCTCAATGAGGGGCGCACTAAACGCCTCTAACAAGCTAATAAAGGACGTAAAGCCCGCAAATACTAGGCAAGCGAAGAAAAGAATACCAAGAATACCGCCGACGCCTGCCATGAGGTTAAACCCTTTTGGAAACGCAACAAAGGCAAGACCGATGCCGTCTGTTACAACCTTATCAACGCCGACGCCCTGCGTCGTTGCCATGTATCCCAAAATGGCAAATACAGCGATAGACGCCGTAAACTCGAAGGCCGAATTGGCAAGACCTGTAACAAACGCCGTGTTGACAAGATCTGACTTCTTTGGCAAATAGCTTGAATAGGTCACCATGATGCCCATGGCAACACTAAGTGAGAAAAACACTTGGCCGTAGGCGGCAAGCCAAACCTTAGGGTCGCGCACCATGTTCCAGTCTGGCGTGAACAGTGCGTTTAATCCCAGTGACGCACCCGGCAAGGTGACACCCTTCGCGACGATAATCAAAATGATGATAAACATAAGTGGCAACAATATTTTGTTTGCCTTTTCGATGCCCTTGTCGACATTTTTGGAGCAGACGAAATAGGATGCCCCCCACATAATGACAAGCCCAATCAATACAGGTACATTGATCGAACCCATCTGCAATGGATTATCCGAAAGATGCAAAAACTTTTGGAAGAAGAACGTATCCGGATCATCTCCCCATGCCCCCGTAAATGAAAAAACAAAGTAGTTAAGCGCCCATGACAAAATAGAGGAATAGTAGAGCACAATAAATCCGGCTACGAAAGACGGAAGCCAACCAATCCATTCGAAGCCCTTTCTCGTGCGGGCAAGGGCGAGGGGCGAAGAGCCGCGCATCTTATTGCCTAGCATATATTCCAGAATCAAGAGCGGAATCGCCGCCGTGAAGATGGCAACGAAATATGGAACGAGGAACGCTCCCCCTCCGTTTGAATAAAGAACGTATGGAAATCGCCATATGTTCCCAAGTCCTACGGCCGAGCCGATAGCCGACAGAATAAAACCGGCCTTTGACGACCATTGTTGACGTGCTTCTTGTTTTTGTTCCATGGTAAATCTCCTTAAGCGATAGCAGTATACTGCCTTATTTTGTCGCTCCATAGAGTAACATCCGCTCATTTTTTTGTCAATATATATTCAGAATTAATCATTTGCCATGCGCTTCTTTGTGTCGAATATTTTCTGCACGTTATGATGAAGCGACTCTGTTTCTTCCCTCCGATTTTGCCTTATACAGCGCAACATCGGCCTGTGACATGAGATCTTCGATGAGATCGCTTTTCCAAGGCAACGCCGTTGCCACGCCGATACTCGCCGTTATGCTTGTCGGGGTGTTATCGCTTAGGCGCGGCACCCGTACTTCTTCCACACATGATCTGAGTATCTCAGCCTTATACATCGCCTCTTCTAAATCGGCACCCGGTAAGATGATGGCAAATTCTTCTCCACCCATTCGGGCAATCAAATCTGGCGGCGAGTCAATCGACACCATTAATGTTTTCGCCAACGCTTTCAGCAGAACATCCCCTTGGGGGTGTCCGTAGGTGTCATTGTATTGTTTAAACCAATCGGCATCAATCATCATCATGCTGACTGGTGTCTTCTCTTTTATCGCCTTGTCCCATTCAAGCTTTATTTGCGCATAAAATTTTCGTACATTTGGGATGTTTGTCAGAGGATCTAGCAATGTGAGCTTCTCGATGGTGCGAATTTGTCTTACGATCTGCGCATGGGTGTTGACCCGCGCCCTCACCACTGTGTTATCAAAGGGCTTTGTGATATAGTCGACCGCCCCTAGAAGAAAGCCTTTCGCTTCGTCTTTTACACTGTCTAACCCTGTAATAAAGATAACCGGGATCGCCTGTGTGGCTTCGATATTTTTCAACGATATCAGTACATCAAATCCACTGATATCCGGCATCAGCACATCTAGCAAAATAAGGTCTGGTTGCCTTTCCTTCGCGATTTTTAGCGCAGAAACTCCGTTTTTTGCAATCAACAGTTTATAGTCTCTATCCAGTATGCGTGACAAAATGGCAAGATTGCTCTTCTCATCATCCACAATCAGTATCGTAAACACACCATCATTATTCATTTTTATTTCCCCCTATTGTTTTGTATATATTTACGGATAAATCTAATTTCTTTTACTGTTTCAAAGCCAACATGCTTGACGACCGCCCCCGCGAAAACAAACTTTGTGTGTAAGTACCACCTGATTAAGATATAAAAATGAAATGCACAATATGCCCTATAAAGCAAATTTCCAACCCATACCTACTGCACAATCCATATAACATCTTGACTCGTCGCCACTAGGAACAGTGCGCTCTAGCGTTCTTTTTCACATTATACAACATATCCTGCATCTTGGCATGTTTTTTTGATATCGATTGAAGCATTACTCTTTGACGGGCATAAAAACCACAAAATGGATACATGCAATAGATTATAATGAGCCAACGCAAAAAAAGCCCAAGTATAACACCGGAGCGCTATACTTGGGGCTTTCATTATTCTAACACGATTAATCGATCGCCGATTGGTTCATAGGTTTTGGCGTCTGGGTCGGCTGTAGGCAAACCAAACGGCATTTGACCGATCATGTTCCATTCCTCTGCGATGTGCCATTGTTTCTTTACTGCATCCTCGATGAGTTGGTTATAATGTTGCAACGAAACGCCAAATCCCTCGAGTTCGAGCGCTGTCCAGATCATATACTGGAGCATGCCGCTAGACTGCTGTGACCAAATGGGAAAGTTATCTTTGTAAAGCGCAAATTTTTCTTGTAGCCCTTTCACGACCTTGGCATCTTCAAAAAATAACACGGTTCCATACCCATTTGCAAAAGAATTAATTTTATCTTCTGTCGATTGGAATTGGGCGGCTGGTACTACCTTCCTTAAAGCCTCCATCACAATATTCCAAAGTGTTTTGTGGTGCTCACCCAACAAAACCATCACTCTGGCGCTTTGTGAATTAAACGCCGTTGGCGCTTGCATCACGGCTTCTTCTACCACTTCTCGTATCCGTTCGTTTGATACCTTTGATTTGTCACCAATGTTGTAATAGGTTCGTCTGTTTTTGATTGCTTCTTGAAAGTCTTTCGACATGGGTATTGCCTCCTTTAAATTTAGTTTTCTTTTTTCATTTCAAAAACGATCATATGGGAAGTTTCTTTTGCGTTTACAATAATATCTTGCCCAACTATCTCTATCGCGTCTCTGGAAAATAAAGTATATTCGTCTATCTGTGCTTCACCTTCAATGAGTATAAGATATGCCTGCCGATTGGCGGCGACTTTAAACTCAATCTTGGTGCCTTTTAAAACTTCTGTCGCGTAGACGTTCATATCCGCATGTATACGGATGGGTGCGGTTGACGCATCGCTTCCCGTTGCAATTGGCATCCATTTATTTTCTCGGTCTGCCCAATCAAATTGATAATCACCATAATTTGGTTCGTACCCATCTTTGTCTGGCAATATCCAAATTTGTAGAGATCTGAGCATCTCCTTGCCAAGATTATGTTCACTATGCAAGACGCCTGTGCCGGCGCTCATATACTGCACCTGTCCACGGGTTAACGTGCGTTTATTTTTCATGCTATCCACGTGTGTGATTGCCCCATCAACAACATACGTAATGATCTCCATGTTTTTGTGCGGATGTGTATCAAATCCTGTTTCTGGGCTTATAAGGTCATCATTGACTACACGCAAAATACCAAACTGTATGTTATCTGGGTTATAGTAGTTTGCAAATGAAAAATGATAAATCGCATCCAGCCACGGATACTTTCCTCTCCCCATGTTTTTGTTTTCTAAATATCGTAACATTATACGCCCTCTCTTCTCGGTGCCTATATCGTATTGCATTTCGTGATCGTTTCAATTATAATGGTGCAAGTAACAAAAAACAAGTAGGCACATTATTGTAAGGTAGGTACCTATAAGTAACCAAGGGGAGAATGAGAAAGATGCATACGAGAATACTAGATTGCCCTATGGAGGCCACCATTAACGTAATCGGAAACAAGTGGAAACCATTACTTGTATACCATTTATTAAGTGGCACAATGCGCTTTGGCGAACTTAAAAAATCCATTCCTGATATCAGTCAAAAAGTTTTAACCGATAATTTGCGCAGTATGGAAGAAGATGGATTGATTACAAGAGAGATCTTTGCAGAAGTGCCCACAAGAGTAGAATACTCACTCACAACTATCGGAAGAGAATTGCATGACACCATACGAGAAATGCAAAGTTGGGGGATTAAATATAAAACCACCACGGCGCACAGCGCCGACTAGACACCATTAAAGCTCTCTTGCTATGTTCTCAATTTCATCAGCTGTTAAATGCGTCAATTTTGCAATATCATGTATTGTCATATTCATTTCTAATGCACTTTTAATGATTTCAACTTTTGTGTTAAGCATCCCCTGTTCGAATGCGTGGTCTTCTCTCGACCTTTGGTCACGTCTGGCCTTTTCCCTTGACTCCTCAAGAAGCCTCGTTCGTTCATCCCCACTCAATTCCTTCAAAACAACAACCGCTTTTTCAATTTGTGGATTCGCTTGTGCAATCATAGCCAATTCCATAATAATGTACCATCTTTCTCTTCAGGTAACTTCGGTAATTCAAGGGTGTTTATTTCTAAAATGCCCGTAAAGAACGTTCAATTAGAATATCTTATCAAGAGATTTTATTTATTTATTTTTATATTGGTCTAAACCTTTTTCGCGTTTGATGCTCTTCATCAAGCACAGCTTCTCTTGCTGGCGTTCCCGTAAGCGACTTTAATTCATTCTGTGCTTCAATTACTCTGTCTAGCCATAATTGCTTATACTCATCAATATTTCGGCAGTCTTTTGATATAAAAATTGGTTTCCCAAATATTAACCGATTCTCGTCCCCTTCAACAGCCTGCTCAATAAAAGCCGGCAAAACGGAAATACCCAGTAATCTAGCCAACCAGAATGCGCCCTTCTCAATATCTTCCGCCCTATCTTTATTTATGTCATAAATTGTCCCTTGAGAGAATATTAGAAAATGCTTTGGGGGGGTACCTTCATTAAACCACTTTATTGCAGCTTTTATCGTCGCCCTTGATCCATCAACACTTTTACGGTTAACTGCGAAAACTTTTTCCGACTCCAATATCGGCGCTAATTCTTTAGGTATGGAAACACCATTAAAACAATCTTCTTTAGCGAAAACAAATAGCTCTGGGTAAGTATCTATGACTTGATGCATAAGTTCATAATAATAACTCATTATCAGCAGAGCATCTGCATCCGTTAGATGATTGGCTGCTATTATATAAGAAGTAGTCGTAAAATCTTCGGGTGTATTATAAACTATAAAATTATATGCTTCTAAAAGCGTTTTCTTTGCTTTAATCAAGCTATTTCTTAACTTTTTCGGATTGTTTGCAAAGCTTATTATTTCTTTTATGTTGTTCTCATTAAGCAAAGAACTGGCACTAAACAAATGCATAATAATCTCCATCCTGCCGTTATGTGTCAGTACAAGTAGAGCTGCGCAAACGGCGATTTTTACATTGGTCAATCGGGTGAGTCGTAACGTACGTTCATATACCATATTTCGTACACATGATAGACTCCATATAATTTCATTTTTCAGTTTCAGTATATCATATATCTATTTTTTTGCATATATCCGCCAATGATCTGTTTGTTTTGTCTTTCCTGATTGTCGCCTATCATCTCTTATCAGACACGCTCTAACGCATAAAAAAACCTTGAAACGCACGACAAAATCGCGTGGTTTCAAGGTTTTTTTATCTGTTAGGAAAGTGCTTCGTACTGTTCCTAGCCGCGACTTGTCGCGGTGCTTCAGGAACAGCGGTTAAAAGTTTGCTTTGCAAACTTTTTTATTTACCGCACAACACGGTTTAAAAAGGTTCGGGTTCTTTCATTTCTAGGATTTGAGAAGATGACATCCGGCGTGCCTTCCTCTGCGATAATGCCATCTGCCATAAAAGCGACACGGTGGGCGACTTCTTGGCAAAAATGCATTTCGTGGGTCACAATCATCATCGTCAAGCCTGTCTTCGCCAAGTCATTGATGACCTTTAGCACTTCGCCCACCATTTCTGGGTCAAGCGCCGATGTCGGCTCGTCAAACAGCAGTGCCTCTGGCTCCATCGAAAGCGCGCGGGCGATGGCCACACGTTGCTTCTGCCCGCCGGATAGTTGTGCCGGGCGAGCATTGATAAATTGTGACATGCCTACTTTTTCTAAATATTCCATCGCTACCTTTTGTGCATCTGAACGGTTCTTTTTCTGCACCTTCACTTGCCCGACCACGCAGTTCTCAATGGCGGTTAGGTTGCTAAACAGGTTAAACTGCTGAAACACCATGCCCATTTTGGTTCTGTATACATTGGCACGGTAGCCCGGGTCTACCACATTCTGCCCGTGAAAATAAATTTCACCGGAGGTGGGCCACTCTAGCAGGTTGATGCAACGTAAAAAAGTAGATTTTCCAGAACCACTGGCACCGATTAAACATACAACTTCGCCTTTTGTGACGGTAAAATTAATGCCTTTTAGAATATCATTTTTATGAAACCGCTTGCAAAGATTTTTTACCTCGATTACTGTGGGGTTCATATGCGCTCTCCTTTTGCACGTGTACTGGACGAATCACCGCTTCCGCTTCAAACTGTCCGCGTTTAATTTAAACTTTGAATCGACCATCGTGGAGGAACCGTAAATTGTATAACTATCCGGCCCATCTAATTTTTTTTCTAACAAACGTAAAATTCTTGTGACGGTGAACGTAAGGACAAAATAAATAACTGCCGCCACCAAAAACACTTCATATGTACGAAAAATCGCGCCCTTTACAGACTTGGTCATAAAAAACAGCTCTGTCACCGAGATAACATTCAGCACGGAGGTGTCTTTGATATTGATGACAAATTCGTTGCCGGTTGCTGGCAAAATATTGCGAATTGCTTGGGGCAAAATGACGCTGATCATCGTTTGCGCATGGGTCATACCAACGGCATGCGCCGCCTCGGTTTGCCCTTTGTCGATGGACTCGATGCCCCCGCGGATGACTTCTGCCATGTAGGCACCGGTGTTAATCGACACGATGACGATACCGGCGGCAAGCGGCGATATGTCGAAGCCGAAGCCCTCCATCAAGCCGTAGTAAATGACGACAGCTTGTACCATCATCGGCGTGCCGCGAAAGATCTCGATGTAACAAGTCAACATAAAATTTACTACTTTTAAAATAATCGCCTTGGCTGAAAAGCGCTGTACATTTTTATCCAGTGGGATGGTGCGGATCACGCTCACGACAAGCCCGATAAAAAATCCGATAATGGTGCCCGACAGCGCAATCAACATCGTGATGCCCGCGCCTTTTATAAACCATTCACCATACCGATCGATGATAAAAAATACCCACTCAAAAAAAGTTCTGTCCACAATTGTATCCATTTTCAACTTCCTTCGCTTTAACAGTTATTATTTTCGCAATTAATTCGCAGCGGGTTGGTTTTTTACGGCCGCTTCCATCATCGCTTGGCGATCACTCTCAGGGATCTTTGACAATATTTCATTGATTTTGGCGGTTAGTTCGCTGTCTTTCTTCACACCAATCGCAATGGCGGCATCGTCTGCTGCATATTGAAACCCTTTGCCCTCGTCAAACAAAATATAAGTTAAGTTCGGGTTGCTTGCGATTGCCGAAATGGCACCCGGACGCTCTGACACATATCCGTCCACTTTGCCTGACGTCAACGCTGTAATCATCGTCGGAAAATCTTCCATCGCCGTTTGCTTGTCTACACTTGGGATTTGATCGATGACCGAATAATGAAATGTATTCAGCTGCCCAGTGATTTTGGCACCTGATAGGTCTGCCAGTGTTTTCGCATTGGCGTAAGGACCGTTTTTATCCACCACGACTACCAAATCAGATACATAATAGTTGTCTGTAAAATCGATGGATTGACGTCTTTCGTCTGTGGGCGACATGCCTGCGATGATGGCGTCAATTTTGCCTGAGGTAACGCCCGGAAGCAACCCGTCCCAATCTGTTTTCACGATCACAAGTTCACGACCAAGCCCTTCTGCTACGCGTTTTGCAATCTCTACGTCATAGCCGCCGGCATAGCTTGTGCTGTCGATTTTAACGGCACCATTTTCATCAGTCGTCTGCGTCCAGTTAAACGGCGCGTACGCACATTCCAATCCTACTTTAAACTGTGTGCCTGCATCTGCTTTCTTTTGGCATCCTGTGGCCGTGCCAAGCACAACCGCCAGTGCCAATGCAGATAATCCGATCATTTTCCATGTCTTTACTCGTTTTTTCATCTCGTTCTTCCTCCGTGGGCTGTTGTTAGGTATACTACCATGCGCAAGTTTTCATTTTCTTATTTGCATTTTAATACATATTTGTACATTATACCACATGATTATGCAACACGTAAATTTTATCTTGAAGTTTTTTTATGTACGCCTGTCGAATATGAATTTTTTTGTCTCAGCCGGGAGTACTTCCTCTTCAATGGTTGGCTTTTTATCCACAACCGTGAACGATTCATCTATCTCTTTAAAGCCATAATAGTCTAGTGAATACTGATGCTCGCTTAGTTTTTGGGCAAGGGCACGGATGTTGTGTTTGATGGCCTTTTCTGCTTGCTCGTTGTCGATTCGAAACTGGCACTTGACCGACTTGTTCGTCTTTTGAATATAGGCTTCGAAGTGCCCAAGGCTTACCAAATCTAACGCCAGAAGCGCGCTTTGGGTGTCGCCTTCTTTTTTTTGCTTGCTTCGCTTGTCTTTAAAAATATACAACTCCCCCGTTGTTTTGTTGTCTTGAAACTGGAATGGGATTTGTACATATACATTGTTTTTCACTTCAGACATAAACTTCAAGTTGTTTTGCAACTCTTCGATGTTTTTCGAAAGCTTGCTTTCCCCCTCTGGCACATGCTTCATCGTCTCTAGTTTTGATGAAAGTTCGTTTATAAATTTTTCTAGGTCGTCTACGTTTTTGTTGTTGGCATCAAAGGATAGTGCGTCGGCTAGCTGTCTTGCATTGTCTGTTTTCAGATGAATGAGTTGCGAAACCTTTTTGTGAAATTCAGGGTTTTCTAAAAACAGCTTGGCCGCTGACGCGTCCGGCATGCGCTGTTTCAACAGTGCATCCAGTTTTTCGAAAACATCTTGCTCTACCGATTTTTGTAGCGATTCGTACCCATTTCGGGTGGCTTTTGGTTCTGTCGGGGGTTGGGTATCGGCGGGTGGCTTTTCGCTTGGCGTCGGTGCATTTTTTTCCGCTTGCGGAGGCGGCGCATCCAACGATTCGAGCAGATTTTTCAGTTCTCGCGTGTTGGGTGAGTTCATGTCTATGTATTTTTTCAATTCAGCTGTGATGGGCGAACCCGATGTCAGTTGTGCTTTTAAGTCGCCAATGGTCAAGCCGTTTTTGTCTATCATATATTTTAGACCGCTAAATTCAGGCGTGTCTGTGGTCAGCAATTTTTTGAGCCCGACAAAAGCGGGGTCGTCTGCTTTTAACATGTCTTTCACTGGTGTGTTGCCCACGGCTTTTGCACCCATTGCCCCTTGTGTTGCCCCATCTATGGCGTTTAGAAGCTTTTGCAGTTCTCTCATGATGGGCGCGTTGTTATCCAGATATTTTTTCAGTTCTTTCACTTCGGGGGTGTTGTTTTGCAACATGTCCTTCAAATCGCCGACTGATACGTCTTTGTTTTGAATAAGCAAACGTAGTGGTCTAAACTCGGGCACGCCCGATTCTACTAATTTTTTAAGCCCTGCAAAGGCGGGGTCGTTGGCTGTTAGCATCTCTTTCACCGGTGTGTCGCTTATCGCTTTCGCAGCGGCTCTCGGGTCTGCCGCATTTGTATCTACGGTCATTGTCGGGGCGGTTGTTGTCGCGGCGGTTGCGGTCGTGGTTGTTGACGGAGCGGTCGTTGGCGCAGCAGTTGTTGTCGCAGCGGTCGTTGTCGCGGCAGCGGTCATCGGCGTTTTCGGAGCCGGTTGCGCATCTACATCACTTGCATTTAAAAATTTTTGTAGTTCTCTTGTCACGGGCGCGTTGTTATCCAGATACTTTTTCAGTTCTTTCACTTCGGGGGCATTGTTCTGCAACATGTCCTTTAAATCGCCTACCGATAACTCTTTGTTTTGAATGAGCAGGCGCAGTGTTCTAAACTCTGGCGCGCTCGATTCTAATAATTTTTTAAGCCCCACGAATGCGGGATCATTGGATGCCAGCAATTCTTTTACAGGTGTATCGTTGACAGACCTTGCCGCAACTTGCGTATCGGCGGGTGTTGATGCGACTTCTTTTGCTTTTGGTAACGCCTGTATGAATGCTTCGATATCTTTTGTCAGCGCGTCCTCCGCAGTGGAAGCGGCATTTGATGGCGTGCGACCCTCTTTGCCTAAGATGATATCGGCAAGCAGTTGCTTTACCGCTTTGTTGTCAGTGCCCAAAATATTTTTTACAAAGTCATTGATTTGGTTGTCAATTTTCGTTTCTTGCCGTGTATAGGCTTGCAATGTGTCGGCGTTTTTGACATTGATGTTCATTTCGTTTTCTAAAAAAAACAGTGCCTTATCTATATTCTCCTTGCCCATCAGTTTGACGGCTTGGTTTAGCTTTTGAATCATTTCCTTTGTCACAGGGAAGTCGTTGTTCATAAGATTTTTAACCAGTTCGATGTGATCGCCATCGGCTTTAAAGCCAAAAGATTTGAGCGTATCCGTAAGCCTTGACTCGAGCGTTACCTCTTTCGCCGTGGGTTGTACTTCTAAAAGCACTGCCCCATTCTCCCCTTTGCGCATGGCAAACTCGGCTGTCATCCCCAGTTCGGCTTCTTCGGGGTTTGTCAGTTTGCCACTGATTTGCTGCCCGTTTGACAACTTAATGGTGACGTCGTCCTTGGTTAGCGCCGTGATTTCACCCTTAACAGACGGTGTGCTTTCAGGCATCGTTGCCCTTGGGGACGTGTTCTTTTGGGTGGTGGCGTCTGTGCCCTGTGAAAGTGAAACCGTTGGTCTGCGATCACTTTGTACTTTCATTAAACGCACGTTCCTTTCGCTGTATTTAGTGCCCGACAGTGTATCAGTTGCAGTGTATACGTTGCATTTATCATATCATACGCGGCATCACCTTTCAAGCTTGCACATATTTACGCACCAAAATAAAAAATGTACATACTATATTGTGAGAGGACAAAGTACCAAAGAAAAAAAGAAGATGAAAACCAAAGAATGTAAGAACAAAGGAAAAGGTCGTGCATTGAAAACCCTTTTCATGCACGACCCAAAAAAGAGACATTTTAATAGAAGAAAAAATATAAATTATGATCCTAAGGAGGACAAAGCAGTGAAAGCATTTGATTTAAGAGCATTTGAACGCGATTATGATTCCTACAACGAGCGCAATGACGAGCGCAGTGCCAACCGCAACAGAGACCGCCAGCGCAATGATCAAAACAATGACCAACGCAACGACCAACGCAATGACCAATGCAACCGCGAAGAAGCTGTTGCTTGCAAGCAAGAGGCAGTAAACACCGAGGTGTTAGGGGCAAACCGAAACAATTTAAGCCCAACCCGATTAAGAGAAGAATGTATCATCGCCTTCAAAGTATATGATTCTTGCAGACAGCAAGATTGCTTGGGCGAAAACGAAATTGGTCCCGCAAGAGCCGCTGAATGTATCTGCATCGACGGCGTACATCTTAACGAGGGCGATGTCATCAACCCACCCAATACAGCCGCAGCCGTCACCATCGACAGACTGAAGATCAAAAAAATCATCATTGTCGACAAAAGACCAAACACATTTAGAAGAGGCTTCTGGGATATAGACCTCAAATATGTTTTCCAATACAGATTGACGTTTAGAGAAGCAAACGGCCAAGTGATTCTCACCGTGAGAGCCAACAGCATCTTCAATAAAAAATTGACGTTGTTTGGATCAGTCGGCGAGGATTTGGTCGTGGCTACCGATTTGTTAGATTCAACTATGGGCGGCGGCACAACGCTTGATGCAGACCCATTCGTTTTGGTTGAAGCAAAAGCTGTTGCACTTGAGGCAACACTTCGTTACCAAAGACGTGTCAATGATGGATGCGAAGACTTTTCTCCAGTGCCTGTCGCTGTCAACGTAACAATTGGCTTGTTCACCATCATCAAACTTTACAGAATCGTTAATTTAACGGTTGAGTCGAGAGGGTTCTGCATTCCGAATGAATGTGACGACATTTCATCTCTTGAACCTTGTAACGCTTTTGATGACTTAGATTTCCCGATGGATTCGTTTGCGCCACCACAAAGACCTGAGTTTTTGGCGGGCATCACAAACAACATTCCTCGAAACCATGACAGATGCAACAATAAACCTTGTGGCTGCAACAAACCTTGTAGCTGCAAATGCTAATACAAGGCAAGCGCGTAAGGCAGAGCAGACACATGCTCTGCCTTATTTTTTTTGAAGATTGGTAAAAAAACCGCAGGGCGTACTTTGCTATTTCGCAAGAACTCTATTGTAAAAAACAGCAATTGGCGGTATAGTAAACATAGAAAAACACAGGGAGATGATGTTTTGAAAGCGATGAAAAAATATAGCGTACTGCTTGTGCTCGTGTGCGTGATGCTATGTGCATGTGCGCCAAAACAGGCGCAGGTCGTGCAGGCAACCGAGCTTGCGGTTACGACGCCCCATGTCATGAACGCCACAGCGGTTGCCACAATGGCAAAGGCTGAAGAACCACTGGTGATCACTATGTCCTCCGTTTCCAAATGGGAAAGCGGCAACACGCACTTCGAGCAGATCGATGTAAAAGTGAAGAACACCTCCTCGACGGCAGTCACCGACTGGCACGTCGACTTATCCATGCCCCAAGGCTTTAAGCTAGAGCAAGGTTGGAACGCCGCCTACAAGGCAGGCACAAACAGCCTATCCGCAGAAGGGCTTTCGTACAACAAAGATATCCCGATGGGCGGCGAAGTTGCCTTTGGCTTTATTTATTCGGGCACAGAAACAGGCACCGTCTCTGTTAAAACAAAAGGCATCACCACGCCTTCGGCGACACAAACCCCCATAACGACCCCAAAAGCCACCCTTTTCCCCGTGGCAAACGCCCCCACGCCTTCGGGCGCAAAGGCAACCGTCGGCAATAGCGTAGGCGACGACTGGCTCTCTGTTTCGGGCAACACAATCGTGGATAGAAACGGCACCCCCGTATGGATCACCGGCATCAACTGGTTTGGCTACAACACAGGCACCAATACCTTTGATGGGTTATGGGCGGCCAATCTGGAAGAGTCGTTGCAATCGATTGCCGACCACGGGTTTAATCTGTTGCGTGTGCCGTTTTCGGCACAGCTTATCAACGCATGGGCCGAGGGTACCTATCCAAACGCAAATTATAACACCGCGCTGAATCCGAGCCTAAACGGCAAAAATAGCTTACAGATTTTTGATCATGTCGTAGCCGTATGCCAAAAAACAGGCATAAAGATCATGATCGATATACATAGTGCAAAGACAGACCCGATGGGGCATATGCAACCGTTGTGGTACCAAGATGATTTCCCTGTCGAAAAATATTATAGCGCCCTTGAATGGATGGCAGATCGGTATAAGGCAGACGACACCATTCTGGCGTACGACCTTAAAAACGAGCCTCATGGTAAACCATCAGAGGCCAAGCGAGCGGTTTGGAACAACGAAAAATCAGCAGATAACTGGAAGTATACGGCAGAACAAGCGGCACAACGGGTGCTTGCCAAAAACCCTAACGTGTTAATCATGGTAGAAGGCACAGAAATCTATCCCAAAAATATAACCACCAATGGTTCGTTTGTCTCAAAAAATGACGCGGATTATTATTTCAACTGGTGGGGCGGCAACTTGCGCGGCGTGAAGGATTTTCCGGTCAACTTGGGTGCCTACCAAAACAAGCTTGTGTATTCACCCCACGACTATGGCCCAGCGGTGTATAAACAACCTTGGTTCCACGAGGGATACACCTTTGCTTCGCTATACAAAGAGTGTTGGAAAGACAGCTGGATGTACATATACGAACAAAAAACAGCACCTCTTCTGATTGGCGAATGGGGCGGATATATGACCGAGCCCAATTTGACATGGATGACCCATATGCGAACGCTGATCAAAGACAACAAGCTCAATCACACGTTTTGGTGTTACAACGCCAATTCGGGCGATACGGGCGGCATGGTGAAAGATGATTTTCATACATGGGATGACGCAAAGTACCAGTTTGTTGTGCCTGTTTTGTGGCAAGACGGTGGAAAATTTATCGGGCTTGACCATCAGGTCGTACTGGGCAAAAACGGAAAGTTGATGGGTTCATAAAAGAACAACCCCAATGAATATAATGGAGGATCGTATGGAAAATATAGCAATTGTTTCAGATAGTTCAAGTGATATACCAAAGCGCATTGTCGAGCAGCATGGCATTTTGGTGGTTCCATTTTATGTCACGCTCGATAGCAATGTATATTATAAAGAAAATGTGGAGATAACAAATAGTGAATTTTACAACCGTTTGGCGACGGAAAATGTGTTTCCCAAAACATCGTTGCCGTCGATTGCAGACTATTTAGAGGTATTTCGCCCCCGTTTAGAAGCGGGCGACGATATCCTCTGTGTTTGCTTGGCCTCAAAATTTAGCGGTTCCTACCAAAGCGCAGTAAACGCAAAAAAAATTGCAGACAAAGAGTTTCCCGACCGAACTATATACATTGTCGACTCGGCGAATGCGACGGCTGGGCAGGCACTTTTGGTGCTAGAAGCGGTGTACATGCGCGAGGCAGGCTTGTCTATCCATGCAATCGCAGACAAACTAGAAAAACTGAAAGTGAGTGGGCGGGTCATCTTCACGGTTGATACGCTTGAATATTTGCAAAAAGGCGGACGGATCAGCAATGTCGCGGCGTTTGCTGGCAGTCTTTTAAACATCAAACCGATTTTATATTTGTCCGACGGCGTGCTTGTTCCGTTTGCCAAAGCAAGGGGTAGAAAAAAGGCAGTTGCCGAATTGATTGAAGCGGTGGTGAAGGAAGTGTCTGGTGACCTCGATTCATACCGATTTGCCGTCTTATCGTCTGAGTCGCCCGAAGAGTGCGCACAAATGACGGTCACGCTAAGTACCCACGGCATCAAAACAGAATTGCCACCCTCTGACGTCGGCGTCACCGTTGGTGCCCATGCGGGGCCTTTGGCGATTGGCGTTGCGTTTATGAAGAGATATGATAAAGAATAGAGGTAGAAATATGGAATTGACCTGGAGTTTATCTGAATTATACACGGGCGTCGATAGCCCCGAATTTTCGAAAGACTTTGATGAATTGACAACCGAATTAAAAAAAATGAGCGAGTGGGTGCAGACGAATTTGTCCGAACCCACAAACCCCACAAAAAAACTAGAAGAATATATCATGCTAAAAAATAGGCTGTCGCGCTTCGACAACCTATTTGTGTATACAGATTTGGCCATTACCACGGATGCCACCAACGAGCAATTGACAAAATGGATCGACAAGCTAGAAGAACTGTCTGTAGACTATACAAACCAAGACGTGTTGGTCAAACAATTTTTAAATCAGATCAAAGACTTGCCTGCTGTCATCTCGTCGTCGCCTTTGCTGCTTGAACATGAATTTGTTTTAGCCGAGATGCAAGACGAGAGCCGGTATATGCTGTCGGAGGCAGAAGAGCTCATCATCGCCAAAATGGAAATGACCGGGTCTAGCCTTTGGCAAAAGCTATGGGAGCATCTGACGTCTGTGTTGATGATAGACATTACGATTGACGGCGAGAAGAAAACATTGCCCCTTTCTGAAATCCGAACCCTTGCCCACGCCCACGACGCCGATCTTCGAAAAAATGCGTATACGTGCGAATTGTATGCCTACAGCAGAATCGACACGGCCTGCGCGTTTTCGCTAAACGGCATCAAGGGCGAAGTGCTGACGACGTCAAAGATGCGGGGATATGAGTCGCCGCTTCAAATGACCTTGCAACAATCCCGCATGGACAAACAGACCCTTGACGCGATGTTTGCCGCCATTACAGACCACTTGCCTACATTCGAAGCCTACTTTTTGCACAAGGCGAAGCTTCTTGGTGCAAAGGAGGGCGAAGGTCTGCCCTTTTATAACTTATTTGCGCCGATTGGAAAGATGGAAGTTTCGTATACAGTTGACGAGAGCAAAAAATATGTCGTGTCGGCGTTTTCTTCTTTTAGTGAAAAAATGGGCGCGTTTGCCGCCCACGCCTTCGACAACCAGTGGATCGACTTTATGCCCCGCGAAGGAAAAAGAGGCGGTGCTTTCTGCGAAAATTTACACAATCTAAAGCAGAGCCGTGTTTTGACAAACTTTAGCGACTCCTTTGAGAGCATCGTGACGATTGCCCATGAGCTAGGACATGCCTATCACAATTCTTGCCTGCACGGCCAGACACCTTTTAACAACTCGTGTTCGATGCCCATTGCAGAAACAGCCTCTACCTTTTCTGAGTGTATCCTGACCAAGCATGTGTTGCAACAATCTACAAGCGACACCATCTCGATGCAGATTTTAGAAAACGATATCCAAGGCTTGGCACAAACTGTCGTTGATATCTACAGCCGATTTTTATTTGAAGACGAGGTGTTTGCGCGCCGTGGAGACGGTTCGCTTTCTGTTGCCGAACTGAAAACCATCATGACCGATGCGCAGAAAAAGGCGTATGGGTGCGGCCTTGATCCGGCGGCTATGCATCCGTATATGTGGTGCTGTAAGCCACACTATTATGACGCCGGGTATAACTATTATAATTTTCCGTATGCGTTTGGCTCGCTGTTGTCGAGAGGATTATACGCCCTCTACCGTGAAGACAAAGAGAAATTTGTGCCGCTGTATGACCAAATGTTGACGGTATCAGGCAAAAGCAATTTGTACGATACCGCCAAAATGTGTGGCATTGATATTCATGATAAGGCGTTTTGGAACAAGAGCTTGGCTTTGGTGAAGGAAGATATTGATACGTTTATCTCTCATAAATAAAAAGAAAAGATTAAAACCGTGGGGCGCTGCCCCACACCCCGCACGGGGCTCGCCCCTTGACCCTTAATTTTTGGCGCATAATTTGAAACACGCCAAAAATCCGAATGTCTCCGTTATAAGCCGCCTATATAGGTGGTTTATAACGGAGACATTCGGATTTTTTATGTACGGCTATGCTTATGGAAACATTGGTCTGGTCGATGCCGCTTCTGCTCTCGCACTCATGACTTCAAGCTCTTTTAATACACAATCAATTGAGTCTATGATTTGAACCAAGTGAAAATTGAAGGTAGAAATGTGAGACTCCACCTCTTCTGCCCCCTGTACTTCACTCGCATTGTCAAGGAGGGTTGCGCTCATCTCTGCAAAACATCCGCAAAGAGACATCACGCCGATGTGTATTTGCCGTACTTGTTGCTTACATTGCCGTATTTCCCCCGCCATCTTCTGTCTCTCCTTTTTAACATACCGCTTCTGCAATATGGATAGAAAGAAAGATGAGCGCAAACTAATCTCCATAGGGATTTGTACCACAAATCCTATACTGCGTTTGGCTTCAAAGTTACAGCGCATACGTTATGTTTCATTGCTCGCTATGAAACATACTGTATGTCTGATTTAACCATAAAACAGCATAATATGCTGGTCTTGGCTTTAGAACCTGCACTGGTTCTAATTAAGCAAGATAACATACCACAACGAACAAGTAAGAATACGCTTGAAAAAAAGAGAAAAGGGTATTATACTGTACATTGTAGCGTGAGTGCTATGGCGTTGATGAATTTGCTCTTCATCTTCGTCGCCTAGTGGGTATTACTAGTACCCACTAGGTTTACTCTCTGCTTACAGTATAATTGCTTCAATTGAATTTGACAAGTGTTTTTTATTGTTCGTTCGGGTTAAAATATAAAGCAAAAGAGAAAGGCCTTGTGTATAGGGCCTTTTTCTTTTGCTTGGAATGTGCTTCTCTGTAGATTGAATTGTTTGCACCCTATAAAGTTTAGGGGTGTTTGACGCTTACGGATTAGACGAAGAATGGGGTGTTGACTCTTGCAACCACTCATCGAAATCCTTTTGGTTGCCGGAAGCTTCATATGTGACGCGCATATTGTGTAATACCATTTTATAGTCAGGATGTTCCTTTCCTAGTGCCTTTTCAATGATTGCTAAAGCCTTTTCATAAAACGCAAGAGCCTTTGTATAGTCGCCTTGGGCTTGATATACTCCTGCTATATTGTTATACGTGATCGCGGTAGATGGATGTTCCTGCCCTAATACCTTTTCACTGATTGCTAAATCCTTTTCATAAAATGCAAGCGCCTTTGTATAGTCGCCTTGATCTTCATACACGCCCGCTATATTGTTATATGTGGTTGCGGTATCTGGATGTTCCTTTCCTAGTACCTTTTCATAGATTGCTAAAGCCTTTTCATAAAACGCAAGCGCCTTTGTATAGTCGCCTTGGTCTTTATACGCTAGCGCTATATTGTTATATGTGGTTGCGGTAGATGGATGTTCCTTTCCGAGTACCTTTTCACAGATTGCTAAAGCCTTTTCATAAAATGCAAGCGCCTTTGTATAGTCGCCTTGGGCTTGATACACTATCGCTATATTGTTATATGTGGTTGCGGTAGACGGATGTTCCTTTCCTAATACCTTTTCAAAAATTGCTAAAGCCTTTTCATAAAACGCAACAGCCTTTGTATAGTCGCCTTGGGCTTGATACACTGTCGCTATATTGTTATACGTGGTTGCGGTAGATGGATGTTCCTTTCCGAGTACCTTTTCACGGATTGCTAAAGCCTTTTCATAAAACGCAAGAGCCCTTGTATCGTCGCCTTGGTCTTGATACACGCCCGCTATATCGTCGTACGCAGTTGCTGCGGTATCTGGATGTTTCTTTCCGAGTACCTTTTCACAGATCGCTAAAGCCTTTTCATAAAACGCAAGAGCCTGTGTATAGTCGCCTTGGGCTTTATACACTCCCGCTATATTGTTATACGTGGTTGCGGTAGATGGATGTTCCTTTCCGAGTACCTTTTCACGGATCGCTAAAGCCTTTTCATAAAACACAAGAGCCTTTGTATAGTCGCCTTGGGCTTGATACACTTCCCCTATATTGTTATACATAGCTGAAACATCTTTATTGCTCTCGTTATTTTTTTTATACACACTCAAAGCGTTTGTAAAACAATCAATGGCATTGATATAGTCTGCCATTTTACAATCAAGTGTACCCAAATTATTCCACGTCTTTGCTGTTTCTAAATGTGATGGGCCATACTTGGCTAACTGCTCTTCCAATGTCATGTTAAAATATTCTAACGCTTTTGGGTAATTAAGCTGCTCTATATATTCAAGTGCAACATCATAGTTGTGTTTGTCTGATTCTGGAGGTAAAAAGGTCGGCGTCGGCAAATGATTATGAATCGTTAAATCTCCGTTTTGGAGTATGTATGGGTCACCTATAATCGTATTGGGTTCTTGAGCGCCTGTAGGTGTGCTTTTACCTGGCATGAACCACTTCACACCGCCAAAAATCATACCACCAAATGTCAATAGTAGTACCGATGCAGTTAAATACTTAAAAGGCTTCCCTTGGTTATCAAAAAACTCTCTAACATTGGTATAGTCTGGCATGAACCACCTCACAGTTCCAAAAATTATACCACCAACTGACACTATTAGTACCAATGCAGTTAAATACTTAAAAAGCTTCCCTTTGTTCTCAAAAAACTCTTTAACTTTTGTTACATCTCTATTCTGTGACAATATAATCCCCCCAGATAAGCCAAATAAAACAAAATGTTCGTTGGCTAGTAGTTAGGCATAATTTGTATAACTGTAACATATTATGGGGGATGTTACAACTATATTGTCATTACTTTTCGTTCGTATGATCCGTTCAAAGTTCTCCAACCTCATTACAACACAGAGGGGCTGTTGCAAAACCGAAAATTTCGGTCGCGCAACAGCCCATTTCGTCGGTGGGCAACGCCCACGGTCTTGTCTTTTTATCTCTAAACTCACTGTGCTACACAGGCAGTATAACCGTCACCTTAAACAAATCACCGTCTGTGTCGATCTGCATTTCGCCGCCGTGCAGTTCGACAATGCTTCTGGCAATCGATAGCCCGAGACCGCTGCCCTCTGTGGTGCGTGACGCTTCGCCCCGCTTGAACCGCTCAAACAATTCAGACACATTGGCTACATTGAGTTCGTACGCCGAGATGTTTTTGAATACAATGTATGCCTTCTGCCCTTGCAACGAAACCGAGATGTACGCCCGAGAATGTTTTGCAGAATATTTGATGATGTTGTCGATGAGGTTATCGAATACCCGCCACATTTTTTTGCCATCTACGTCTAAATAAATATGAGGCGTCTCGATTGTACACTTAAACTCGATTTGAGAACTGGCAATTTTCTCGTTTAATTCGCCCATCGCTTGGCCGAGTAAGTGTACCACATCCCCTTTCTCTAACTGCAAAGAGACGGCGTGGTTATTTAAGGACACGGCCTCAAACAAATCCTCAATCAAAAGCTTCAGCCGATTCGATTTTTGCTCTAGCACCCCGATGTATTCTGTGGCGTTTGGGTCGTTGAATGGTGTATTTTTTAACAGCGCCACATAATTGATAATAGAGGTAAGTGGCGTTTTCAAATCGTGCGAAACATTTGTGATGAGTTCGGTTTTGAGCCGCTCGCTTTTCGTCATTTCATTAACGGCATGTTTCAAACCATCGGATAGTCGGTTCAAATTGTTTAAGGGTTCTGTGAAGAGCCCTTTTTGCGTTGGAATTTGTTCTGATTTCCCCGTTGTCATCTCATGGATACAATAACCCAACTTGGCATACCGGATGAGCAACAAGATCGTCGCGATGGCGGCGATTAAACCCATGACCCATAGCGAGCCTGAAAACAACGGCGGTACCCAAATCGAATGCGACACCCAGCGGTATACAAGCGGCACCAAAAAAGCCATAGCCAGCAAACCGCAAATCAACACGCAAAATAAGAGGATGAGCGCGGGGTCTTTCAGTTTCCATACATAGGAGGCGTCTTTCATCTCACGCCACACCCATTGCAGCACCCGAACGTCTGGTTCTTGCTTCAATCGCTTGGGGTTACGAACCGTGGCCCAACTATAGGGAACAAACAGCGCCCCGTATGCAAATAAAAAACAAATGAGCGCCAACATCAACAACGACTGCCCTTGATCTCGGTAAAGAAACAATCCGATCATCGCTTTTTCGGAGGGCAATGTCCCGATCAACAATATAATCGAAAATATCCCCACTGGCGCCTTGATGACAAGGGGTTGTTTGCGAAAGCCCGCATACAAAAATTGCAATGCCTGTGAGACACCTTGCTTCCTCATAATAAAGGCAACCACAACCAACACAAGAAGCAATATCGAAAAGATGACACATCGAATATAAGAGGGGTTGGCATAATCTGCACTGTTGTTTAAAATATCTTGCACACGACTAGAGAACTCGGTGTTGCCGTTACCGCCTGTGGGGATAAACACATACCCGCCCAAATTATGTCTGGCGAATGCCTCCGACATGGGCACGCCTTGAAACGGTTCAGAAAAAATCGCATCGTCAAGCCGCAATACCAAATTAAATTGAACGTCCTCTAAATAGGTAGAAATCGTCATCGAACCGTCTTGTATCGCCTTTATATTTGTGTGGTACTCGTTGGTGGTCAAGTCATAGATAAAATAGCGAAGGTCGGCATTCGACGCCAAATAATTTTGAATTTCGTGGTAGTTTTGCATTTTATCTTTTAAAACTTCGGCCTTCAAATAGGCGTCGGTGAAACTATATTCGTCCTTTAGCGCTTCTAGCGCTTGGGTGCGCTTCGCCATCAGGTTGGCATCGATAAAGGTTGCCCTGCTCGCATCGTTGGGGTTGCTTGTGTCTTGGGGCAGATGCTCGTCTGCACCCTCATACGAAGTGTTCCGAAACGCCCCCTCATACTGGTTCATAATGCCTTGTTCCTTGTCCAAATACTCTGTCATCAGTACGTCTTTCTTTTCTTTTAAGTCCGAAGGGTATACCTTCGTGTCGTCCTTGTCTGTTTCAAAACGCTCGCCCCCATAATAAATATAGTAGCGGTCTAAGTTTTTTGCATATCGAACCAACTCGCCCCGAATGACAAAGTCATTTAAAAACCTGCTCTCACTGCTATTATCGCCATTTTGATAATACCGATAGTTAATGCCGCTTATGTACAACAAGCCAACCAAAATGACAAATGCCCCACAGAGAAGCAACCCTCTTCCGCGCCTTTGTCCACCCTTTTGTTGCGCCTTTTCCTTTTCTGTCCCTATCTCTCCATTATTTTTCAATTTTGTATCCAACACCCCACACCACCTTCAAATAAATTGGATTTTTCGGATTTGCTTCAATTTTTTCGCGGATGCGTCGAATGTGCACCGCGACTGTGTTCTCGCCGCTTAAAAACGGCTCGTTCCATACACGTTCATAAATTTGCTCCATCGAAAATGTAATGTTCTTGTTCTCCATCAACAACTGCAAAATTTTAAACTCGATGGGCGTCAACCGCACTTCTGCGCCATTGACGGACACATCCTTTGTCTTTTTATGCAACGACAGACCGCGTATGTGGATTTCCTCTTGATCCTTTTTATAGCTTTCATACTTTGTATACCGCCGCAAATTGGATTTGACACGCGCCACCAGTTCTAAAAAATTAAACGGCTTCGTGATGTAATCATCCGCCCCGATGTTTAAGCCGAGCACGATGTCGCTATCGGCCGATTTTGCAGACAAAATGATAATCGGTATTTCTTTGTCGGCGCGAATTTTGAGTATCGCTTGGATGCCATCCATCTTGGGCATCATGAGATCCATGATGATGAGATGCACCGTGGTCGTGCTGTCGCTTAATATGCCCAGCGCCTCTACCCCATCGTGGGCGGTTAACACATTCATCCCCTCATTGGATAAATAAATGTGTAGGGCACCGCATATCTCTTTGTCATCGTCTACCACAAGGACGGTGTTTTTCATTGTGCTTCTCCTCCTTTTGCTGTCTTCTTCTTAAGTATAGCGCCAAATTGTGACGGCAAACCAACCAAAATTCTTACGAATTTATTAAGAAAGGGGCTGTTTCAACAGGCATGTAGCACACCTTGAAACAGCCCCGCTCTCTATATACTCCACGTTATATTTACTTTCGACCCAGTATAAAATAATGTTTACGATTCTGTTTCTTGCCATCAAAAAAGCAATCATCTGTATGCCGAACCTGCAAGAGTGTGCAATCTGAAAACAATTGTATAATATCATCAAGGTTCACATGGTAATGGGGAATGTTCTTTTCTGGCCCCTCATCTGTGATGAGAATTGTATTGTCGTCTATGAGAGGATATGCCCCTTCTGCAAAATTCTCTCCATCTTTTGCGCATAACGTAATAAAAAACTCACCGTTTTTCTTTAGCACACGCTTGATTTCGCTCACAACCCGAAGCATTCCTTCTGTGTTGGTGTGGGAGATGACATGATAGGCAAACAAGCAGTCAAACCGCTCTGATTCGTATGGGAGCTGTTGCATATCGGATATGTACGTTTCAATTTGTAGCCCTTCTTTTTCAGCCCACTTGTTTAGGTGCGCGACACCATCAGGCGACAGGTCGAATGCCGACACATCAAAACCATTTTGTGCATAAAAAATGGAGTGACGACCAAGGCCGCAACCAAAATCAAGTAATTTTGAAAACCCTTGCTGCTTCCATCGGTTCATAAGATAGTAGCTTTCTTCGCTTGGCTGTAGCCAGATGTCGCTTTTCCCGGCTTCCCAGTCCCACGCTTTGGAAACGGATTCGTCTTTAAGCGCTACTCTAAACAGAGTCTCTGTGTAATCAGAAAATATCACAAACTCACCCTTGTTGATCATATCGAGTATTTCATCCTTTGTCGCCCACTTGGCATCACACGTTTCATATTCTTGCAAAACAACACTGGCAATGTCTATATTTTGGCGAAAGAGCCAGACATCACAGAAATCTGGCATATCAAATCCATCTCGGCGGCGTGACAAAAGAAGCTGTCCGTTTTCAGGGTCTAATTGTATGCCAAGTTCTTCCGATACCTCACGTAATGCGGCAGAAAGGCTTGTATCGCCCGTCACCGCTGAACCTCCCGTGCACTCCCACATATTGGGCCATGGCTTGTTCGGTGTACGTTTCGAAATCAAAAATTCTCCGTTGTCATTTACAATCCAAACATGCACGACGAGGTGGTAATCGCCCGCCGCCATCGGCTTGCCACGCTCGTGCACACGTCCGGTTTTGTTGCGGTTCTCGTCTAAAACATCCCATAATTCCATTTGCTTTTCTCCATTCTTCTGTGTTTTTAAGGTTATCGGGGCAAGCAATATACGTTTGCCCCTATAGAAAGTTTTGGGGTTATTGTATCAATTTCTCAATCTGCGACTTCAATGTTTCTGGCGTGTACGTCGGCGAAAACCGCCCCACCACATGGCCAGACCTGTCGATTAAAAACTTTGTAAAATTCCATTTGATATCCGTTTCGCCCGTAAAAGGCGCAACGTTTTTAATTTTTTCTTTAAAGGCTTCGGCATGTTCGTCCTCTGTCTCGGTCACTTCCGCTTTGAGATAGGCAAACAACGGATGCGCCTCCTCACCATTTACCGCTAACTTTTGAAATCTTGGAAATGTAGTGCTATAATTAAGTAGGCAAAAGCTTTGAATCTCTTCATCCGAACCGGGCGCTTGGGCTAAAAACTGATTGCATGGAAAATCCATCACGACAAGCCCGCGCTCTTTATAGTCTTTGTATAGTTCTTCTAACTGGTCGTACTGTGGTGTCAAGCCGCACTGTGTCGCTGTGTTTACGATCAGTAGCACCTTGCCTTCGTAGGTGGAAAGATCTACGTCCTCACCGGCATTGTTTTTCACTGTAAAATCGTATATGTTCATTGTTGTTCCATCCTCTCTTTTGGGGTGTTCATTACGTGTAATATTGTACACATTTTCCCATTTATTATACGCAAGATACTGCGTTAGGATTCTAACTTATAAAGGAAATGGAGGTTTTTTTATGTCGCAAACGAAACCCTACATCATGGCCATAGACCAAGGCACCACCAGTTCTCGGTGCATCATATTCGACGCATCGGGTGCCATTGTCAGCATGTCTCAACGCGAGTTAAAACAGATATACGAAAAGCCCGGTTGGGTTGCCCATGATCCGCTTGAGATATGGGGTAGCCAACTGGGCGTCTGTATCGAGGCATTGGTGAAAAAAAGCATCTCTCCCACCGCCATTGCCGCCATCGGCATCACAAACCAAAGAGAGAGCACAGTGGTGTGGAACCGACACACAGGCAAACCCGTATACGATGCGATTTGCTGGCAGTGTAGGCGAACAGCCGCCGACTGCGAGCGCCTAGAAGCCGACGGGTTTGGCGACGTGGTGAAGGAGAAAACGGGCTTACGGCTCGATTCTTATTTTTCTGCCACAAAATTAAAATGGATACTAGAAAATGTAGAGGGTGCCCGTGCCGCCGCCGAAAATGGTGATTTGCTGTTTGGCACCATCGATACATGGCTCATATGGAACCTAACCGGCGGCAAAGTGCATGCCACCGACCATACCAATGCTTCTCGCACCATGCTGTATAACATCCACGAAATGGCGTGGGATGAAGATATTTTAAAAAAACTAGGCATTCCCTCTGGCATGCTCCCTACCGTCAAAAAATCCAGTGACGCGTATGGCATGACCGACGAAATGTTTATGGGCACCAAAATCCCCATCGGCGGTGTCGTCGGCGACCAACAAGGCGCGCTCTTTGGTCAAATGTGCTTTGATGCTGGTATGGCCAAAAACACGTATGGCACTGGTTGCTTTTTGCTCATGAACACGGGCGCACAAGCCATCTCTTCTGCCTGTGGATTGTTGACGACCATGGCGGCATCTTACGGCGATACCATCCAATATGCCCTCGAAGGGAGCATCTTCATCGGCGGCGCGGTTATCCAGTGGTTAAGGGATGAAGTGCAGATGATTGCGCATGCGGCCGATTCGGAAGCACTTGCCTTGTCTGTTGAAGATACAAACGGCGTTTATCTCGTTCCGGCGTTTGTGGGGCTTGGCACGCCCTACTGGGATCCGTACGCCCGTGGCATCTTAATCGGCTTGACGCGTGGGGCATCAAAAGCCCATATCGTGCGTGCCGCCGTCGAATCGATGGCGTATCAAACCTTCGATGTGGTGCGCGCCATGTCGGACGATTCGTCTATCCAGTTACAATGTTTGAAGGTAGACGGCGGTGCCTCCGCCAATCAATTCCTAATGCAGTTTCAAGCCGATATTTTGGGTCTGCCAGTCGAACGCGCCGCCATGCAAGAAACGACTGCCCTTGGTGCCGCGTATCTGGCGGGTCTATCCGTAGGATATTTTAAGACGATTGCCGACATTATGGCACTGGCCAAAGAGAACACAACATTTGCGCCTCGATTTGAAGAAGCCGAGAGGCAAACGCGTGTTACAAAATGGCATCGGGCTGTCGAACGATGTAAAGGGTGGGACGAATAAGACACGCCCACCCAATTGTGGCTATTTTGCGCTTAGTTTTTGATAGGTAAGGGAGGCGAGTGCGCCGCCAACAAGGGGCGCTACGATGAATACCCAAAGTTGGGATAATGCTTGCCCACCAGCAAAAATAGCTGGTCCTATGCTTCTAGCCGGATTCACCGAAGTACCAGTCAGTGGTATGCCGATGATATGTACAAACACGAGGGTCAAGCCGATGACAACGCCCGCAATGCTACTTTTTTCTTTATCCGACGTGACGCCAAGAATGGTGAAGACAAAAATAAAGGTTAACACCACTTCGACAACGAGTGCGCCTGTCATGCCCACTGTGCCAAAGCCGTTAGAGCCGAGTCCGCCGGTAAGATCGGTGCCCGTTATCACAAACAAATACTTCAACAGCCCTGCACCCACAAGGGCACCGACAATCTGTGCAATAACGTAGCCAACAAAATCACCTGTGCTTAACTTTTTGCTCATCAACATGGCCAACGAAACCGCCGGATTGATATGACAGCCCGAAATGTTTCCGATCACATACGCCATGGCGACGATGGATAGACCAAATGCGAAGGCAACCGCCAAATGCCCGCCGCTTGGGTCACACCCCAAGAACATCGCACTGCCGCACCCCATAAAGACAAGCACCGCTGTTCCGATTAACTCTGCTACATACGCTTTTTTGATACCCATAGAAAGACCTCCTTGTCATACGCGGTGATCAGGCACTGCCTAAACCCCGTATGGATTAAAATATGTTGTATCCATTTTAATCCATACGACATGCAAATGCAAGCATCCCATTCAATTTTCGACATTACGCTTATTTTCGTATCGTGTACAACGAACTGAGCACCAACCAGTTTTGAGGGAAAAATCGATTGACTGTCCAATAGCTTACACCCGCTAACTTATACTCTGGCACCAATTTCAGTTTTTCATTGATGCTTCTTGCATCCTCAAACCACACGACGTGCCGCGTGCGGTTTTCATCGTCATAATAAAAGAATGGTGCTTTCTCCCCGTGGTCGTATTCAATGATCGTGTTGTATTTTCTGGCCAAGTCTACGGCTTCATAGTTGCCCACCGCCTTGGCCGGGCGCCCCTTCTCGTAAGGCAACGTCCAGATATAGCCATAATTGGGAATGCCCATTAATATTTTTTCGGGCGGTATATCTGTTACGGCATAGTCTAGCACGGTTTTGATGCTTGGAATCGGTGCCACCGCCCGAGGCTCACTATTGGTGTTTCCCCATTCATACGTCATCAAAATCACTTTGTCGACCGTTTCCCCATGATGGGCATAGTCATGCGCTTCATACAGCGTGCCCACCTGATCTCGCCCTGTTTTTGGTGCGAGGGCTGTCGACACGGTGTAGCCCTCTGCATGAGCTCTTGCTGTCAGGTCGGTTAAAAATCTGTTGTATGCCTCCCTGTCGGCGGGCAAAATATATTCGAAGTCTACGTCTACGCCCTCGTATCCCTTCGTCTTCATCATCGCCATCACATTGTCGATGAGCGTCTTTTGCACCGCCTTGTCGCTTAGGATGGTGTGAGCCAAATCACTGTTAAACCCACCTTCTTGTATATTTGAAATGACCATGACGGGCTTTGTCTGGTGCGCCTTGCTTGCGTCAATCAACGCTTGGTCATCTAGCGGCGCTACGTTGCCGTCGGGCAAAACTTCATGGCTAAAAATCGATAGATACGTAAGATAGGGCAACGTTTTCATCAACACCTCCATCTTGATGTTTGGGAATGCATAACCGTTTACATCAATCGTTCCGCGTTTTTGCATTTCTTTTCCATCTATGACGACAATTGTTTGCCCTTGCACCAACGTTTCTTTTGGCGGAATCTCATTTTGCTTTGCCATCTCTAAGTAGTTAACGCCAAATTGTTTTGCAATCGAATACAGGCTGTCGCCCTCTTTGACCACATATATGTTCATCATGCCAAATCACACCCTATTTTTTCTATTTATTCCATTTATATTGCTTTGTAGCCCGATGTATACGGTTTTATTAAATTTGTCACAAAAACACTCTTGACCCGCGCGCAAAATTATGCTATTATTCTGGAGTTGAAACTGTTTGTTTTTACGTGCTGCTATAGCTCAGTAGGTAGAGCGCTACCTTGGTAAGG
>JAVBJY010000017.1:0-9977 GCA_031546735.1 Eubacteriales bacterium | reverse complement strand
GGCGACGGTAACCGCCGACAAAGAGCGCATCGGTGCCGAGTTGAATGTAGCCACTAAAATTCAAGCCTCGATGTTGCCATGTATCTTCCCCGCTTTCCCCGACCGGGAAGAGTTTGATATCTATGCAACGATGCTCCCAGCAAAAGAAGTCGGCGGAGATTTTTATGATTTCTTTTTAATCGATGAAGATAAGCTTGGCATTGTCATGGCGGATGTATCTGGCAAGGGCGTGCCAGCCGCACTCTTTATGGTCATCGCCAAAACACTGATTAAAAACAATGCGCAATATGGAAAAACACCAAAACAAGTCTTTGAAGACGTGAACAACCTGCTATGCGAGAACAACGAGGCTGGCATGTTTGTCACAGCGTTCATGGGCTATCTGGAACTGTCGACAGGTAAATTCAGCTATGTAAACGCTGGGCACAACCCACCGCTAATCAAACGAGCAAACCAAGCGTTCGAGTGGTTACCGACAAAACCTGGCTTTGTCTTGGCTGGCATGGACAATATGTTTTATAAGCTTGAAGAAATTATACTAAATAAACACGATACCCTTTTCCTTTACACCGACGGCGTAACAGAAGCGATGAATCACGAACACGAGTTGTTTTCCGATCCACGGCTTCTGGAGGTTTCAAACATGTACAACGATTGTCCACTGAAAGAACTCTTGTTCTCGATTAAACGGGACGTCGACAAATTTGCAAACGGCGCGTTGCAGGCTGATGATATCACGATGCTTGCTTTAACCTATCTGAAAGGGGAATCATCATGAAAGAGTTATATATTGACGCAATAGTCGAAAATCTTGATGCTGTTCTTTCTTTTGTCGAAGAGTCACTCGAAGAGAGCGACTGTCCGATGAAACTTATGACGCAAATTAACATCGCGATTGAAGAGGTGTTTGTAAACATCGCCCATTATGCCTATTCCCAAGACGTTGGGGGCGTAAACATTCGCGTTATCGTTGACGACGATATACGGATCGAGTTTGAAGATCATGGTATCGCGTACAACCCACTCGAACGAGAAGACCCAAATATCGCCCTTGACGCTGAGGCGCGTGCAATCGGCGGGCTTGGTATTTTCATGGTAAAGAAAATGATGGATGAAGTCACGTATGCGCGTGATGGACATAAAAATATTTTAATGATTCGCAAAACAATATAACCCATAAACATGAGGAGACAACTATGATAACCGACAAATTCTTAATAACCGATCACAACATAGAGAAGACGCTCGCCCGGGTCGAGCGTATCGCATCTTGTTATTTCAAAACAAAAGAACTGCTCCAAGTACGCCTTTTAACAGAGGAGACAATTTCTGTTATACGTCCTGCATTAAAAATTTCGGAGGGGCGCGTATGGATTACCACAAGCCCTGACAAGTTTGAAGTGACGGTCGATTGTAGCACCGACGCCAACGGCATCACCGAACAGACCAAAAAAGATTTATTGGGCTTAAGCTCCTCCGATGGAAACACAGGCGTTTTTGGTGCCATCGGTAAAATATTGAATTATTTAGTGGTATCCGGTGAGGAGTACAATATGTTGGTGGGCGAGAATCTGATCGTCTATGACGTATGCCATATATCCGGCTATACATGGAACTACAATGTATACCCAAAAGCGATGATAAAAGAACTGGACAGCACCCCACCAACCGAACCCGAAGCAGAGCCTGATAAAGAAAAAGAACTAGAGGAACGATTGGAAATGCGCATCGTAGAAGGCTACGCCGACGACATCAAGGTGTTTGTTCGCAAGGCGACAAAAGGCAAGCAAGGCGCCAAAGGGCCAAGGCTTGAAATCACGTTTACAAAGAATATGACCGAGACGAGCGCGGACGATATCCAGTTTTAATGTAGTGTGAGAAAAAAAAGAAGAGATTGAAAAGATGCGTTGTCATCTTTTCAATCTCTTCTTTTTTCGTGCGTTACATCAGTTTCTTCATTTCATCTGCCACAAACTGAACCTGCGTGCCCACGATTACTTGCACACTTTTCTGTCCTGGCCTGATAATGCCACTAATGCCAGCGGATTTAATTTTCTTATCATTTACCAATGTATTATCCTTTACTTCAATTCTAAGCCGTGTAATGCAATTGTCTAAAGACTCCACATTGTCTTTTCCGCCCAAACCTTCTAAAACGATTTTCGCCATTTCAGCAAAGTTATTGGTCGAGAGTGTAATGCTCTTTTCTGCGTCGTCGATATCATCGTCTTCTCTACCTGGTGTTTTCAAATCAAATTTAACGATTAAGAATCTGAAAAGGAAATAGTAGATAACACCAAACACCAAACCTTGCACCAAAAGCATGTATGGCATATTGGCGATCGGCAATCGGCTACTTAAAACAAAGTCGACAAGCCCCGCGCTAAACCCAAACCCGGCTGTCCAGTGGAAGGACGCCGCGATTGCCAAAGAGATACCTGTTAAAATCGCATGCACCACATACAAGCCAGGTGCCAAAAACATAAATGCAAATTCGATAGGTTCTGTTACGCCTGTGAAGAAAGCGGCAAAACAAGCCGCCAACATGAGGGAGGCCGTTACTTTCCGCTTGCTGTCTTTTGCCGTATGAAACATCGCAAGACCTGCTGCCGGAAGACCAAACATCATGATTGGGAAGAAGCCTGCCTGATACATGCCTGTGATGCCTTTTGTACCTGTATTGCCCCAGAACTTACCGATATCATTGATACCCGCAACGTCAAACCAGAAAACAGAGTTAAGGGCATGATGCAAACCAGTCGGGATTAAAAGTCTGTTTAAGAAGCCATAAATACCAGCACCAACCGGACCCAAACCAGAAATTTTGATACCAAATGCAACAAGCCCACTATACACAAATGGCCATACAAAGAACAATATGACGGATACGACGATCATAGCAACGGAGGTTACAATCGGTACACACCGTCTGCCACTGAAAAAGGCAAGCGCCATCGGCAATTTTGTTTCGCTAAAACGATTAAAGCATCCTGCCGCAATAAGACCAGAAATAATACCGATAAACTGATTGCTGATTTTACCAAAGGCGGGGTTCACAGCGGTTGCATCCACATGCGTAAGCATCGCAACCGTACCTGTGCTTAATAACGTCGTGACCACCAGAAACGCAACAAGACCGCTCAACGCCGCCGCACCATCTTTCGACTTAGACATGCCAAGGGCAACACCGACTGCGAAAAGAATAGACATGTTGTCTATAATCGCACCGCCGGCTTTAATCAAGAACGCCGCAATGGCACTGTCGCCGCCCCATCCGGCCGGATCGATCGCGTAGCCAATGCCCATCAATATCGCCGCAGCCGGTAAAACGGCAACAGGCAACATCAACGATTTTCCAAGTCGTTGCAAGTATTTCATCATAAAAATTACCCCTTCCTCTTTCTAAATTTGTGTATTACTTGCAAAATATAAATAGATTATATTCTATTTTGTTCTAAAAATCAATACTTTCTTATCAATGCGTTTTATTTGTGGTTTTTATGTCGAATATTTTAATTTTTTCTCGGTTTTTTTGTAATTATTTACAACACTCACATGTATGCGCACTAAAAGTGTTTACAAATGGATCAAAACACTTTATACTGTGCTCAAATCTATTACGAAAAGGAGTGATTGTTTATTATGTTAGGACTTTTCAAGAAAACACTTAAAATTTATGCACCTGTTACAGGCAAGGCAATTGATATCTCTGAGGTTCCGGACGAAACATTTTCTACAAAGCTTATTGGCAATGGTGCCGCCATTATTCCGGAAGAAGGGCTGATCGTCGCACCTGTCGACGGTCAAATCAAAAGCATATTCAGGACAAACCACGCCTTCGGCATGCTAACCGAAAACAACATCGAATTGATTGTTCATTTTGGTGTAGACACGGTCGAGTTAAACGGCGAAGGGTTCGAGCGTTTGGCAGAAGAAGGTCAAATGGTGAAGGTCGGTGACCCTGTGTTGAAGGTAGACGTCAAATTTGTAAAAGAAAAGGGATTTTCCATCGAAACATCTGTTGTCATTGCGACACCTTCCAAAGAAGAAGATTTGCATATCACAACGGGGCAACATGTCATCGCTGGCAAAGATGTATTGATTTCGTATAAAGTATAAAAACGTATAAAGAACAAGGGGATCTGACGATGCACGCTTTCTGCATCATCATATCCCCTTGTTCTTATTTTTATTCCGTATCCATCATGGATTTTTTAAAATATTTTGCCAGTTTCTTCATTACTTTTCCGTGCACACACGCCTGTGTAAATTTTCCTTTGGCGTTTTTGATGCTGGCTGGTGTGTTCATCAACAGCTCGATGCCTTCATCTACATGTCGAATCGGATAAATATGAAACAACCCATCCCGCACAGCCTCCACCACTTCTTCTTTTAGCACAAGATCCCGTACGTTTTGCCACGGGATGATGACGCCTTGCTTGCCTGTGAGACCGCGCTTTCTGCACAGTTCGAAGAAACCCTCTATCTTGAAGGTTACGCCGCCGATTGGTTGTATGTCGCCACGCTGATTGATGCTCCCTGTCACGGCGATTTCTTGTGTAATCGGCAGGTCGGCGAGGCTTGACATGATGCAGTACAGCTCGGTGCTAGACGCGCTATCCCCATCGATGCCGTGATAATTTTGCTCAAAACCAATTCGGCAAGACAGCGAAAGTGGAAACTCTTGCGCATATTTTTGACCCAAATACCCAATCAACACTTGCACGCCTTTGTCATGGATACTGCCACTCATTTCGGCTTCTTTCTCGATGTTAATGATACCCGCCTTGCCCAGATAGGTTGTTGCTGTAATTTTTGCGGGCTTTCCAAACACGTGTGCCCCCGTGTCCAAAACGGCCAACCCGTTAATCTGCCCGATCTTCGCGCCCTCTGTATCGATCATGATGGTGTTGTTGTCCATCATCTCATTCAGCTTTTCTTCATATAAATTGTCTCTGTACTCTTTCTCGCGAATCGTTTTTAAAATGTATTCTTTTGTGATGGTCTGCTCATTGTCCATTTTTGCCCACGCGGAGGACTCAAAAAGCAGTTCGTTCATCTGCGAAAACTTTGTCGTCAATTTGTCTTGGGTTTCGGCCAACCGAGACGAATAGGTTAACACCGTGCAAACTGCTTCCATTTCAAGCGGCAAAATATTTTCTTTTGCTGAAAAATTTTTGATGTACTGTACCAAACAGTTTAAATGAGACGAATCGTTTTGCATCTCATAGTCAAACTGCGCCGAGATTTTGAAAAGCTTCAAAAAATCGTCATCATATTCGCTCAACACATCATAGTAATAATCGTTTCCGACTAAAATAACCTTCACATCCACGGCGATCGCTTCGGGCTTAATGCTCGTCACCGACATGCCACTGAGCAAGTATTCGCGCATTGGCTCGATTACGATTTCGTTTGTCTTTAACACCCGCCGCAGTGTTTCCCATACGTACGGATTGCCCAATATATCTGTGACGTGTAAAATCAAGTATCCACCGTTGGCCTTATGAATGAGACCCGGCTTAATCTTCATAAAATCAGTCGTCAGATTGCCAAACTCACTGTCGTATTCGATTTCGCCAATCAAGTTGGAGTATGTGGGGTTAAAGTCGACAATAACCGGCGCATGGGTGAGCGAAGAATTGTCTACCAATAAATTGACTTTGTATTTCGCCAAGCAATCTTCTTTTGTTCGTTTGTTCATCCATGGAAGCATCAACTGCAACGATTCTTCTTCTTCAAACTCTTCTTCTATAAAATCATACAGGTTATCTAGTACGTCTTCTTTTAACGCGACCAGATAGCTGGATACCCGTTCGTCCTGCACATATTTTTCTTGTATCGGCGACAGGTATTTTGAAAGCGTAAACAGCCCCAAGTTGTACTCCCTGTCCTCTACATTTTTCTTCGTTTCCTTTTCAAATTCTTTGATGAGGCGCATGACGTCAGCGGCTTTCTCTTGAATGATCTCCGAATTTTCAGAAATGTACGCCTTTTGCTCTTCGTCAAGTGCATCGTAATCTTCTTCCGATATGGTGACGTCGCCCACAATTGGCAGAAAATAAATGCCCGTGTTCGACATCTTGACCCCAAAGCCATATTCCTTCGCTTCGTCTGTCATCTGTTTAATGACGGCATCCCGCTTGTCTTGGTATACCTTTACGATTTTATTTTTTTCTTTTTCATATTCGAGCGAACTGAATAGCTTTGGGATCTCCACTTGCAAAACCTCCAAAAACTCTTCCATATCTGCTACAAACTCTTTGCCCTTCCCTGCCTCAAATGCCAGTGCACATGGGTTCTTCGGGTTCTCAAAGTTGTACACGTAGCACATGTCGTGCGGGATACTCTCGTTTTTCGCGATTTCTTCTGCAAAATGTTTTGCATACGTCGTTCTACCTGTTCCTGGCGTGCCCATCACATATATGTTGTAACCTTTTGTTTTTATATTTAATCCAAATTTCAACGCCTTTGCCGCTCGCTCCTGCCCAATGATCTCGTCACACAAAATACTTTCTTCTGTAGAATCGAGCGCAAATTGTTCAGGCTTATAGAATTTTCCAAGCTGGTCAAATGTTAATTCATTTGTCACAAAATCACCCCTATGCCCTATATTGATACCGCCTTAGGCAGTTTAAAGTTTTTAGTAGACCCAATTTTTGATTAAACAAGCTTGAAGCATGCTTGTTTAATCAAAAATTGGGTCGGTTATTTATTTTAAACTGCCTTACATAATGATTTGATCCTTCGGAATCAGATATTTCCACATGATCAATGCATCTTCCTTTGTATCACTATAATATTCTTTCCGTATGCCCTCAAGATCGAAGCCCAGTTTTTTATATAGTGCTTGCGCCGCTATATTCGTCACACGCACCTCAAGCGTAATACCAATCATTTCCTTTGTTTTTGCAAATGCGTTTATGTGCTCGACAAGCAACGTTGCTACGCCGTGCCTTCTGTAGTCACCCTTCACGGCTATATTTGTGATATGACCTTCGTTTACAATATGCCACATGCCGCCATAACCGGCCACTTTGTTTTTAACCGTATCCATGACAACAAAATAATGCGCGTGTTCGTTTGCCACCACTTCTGCTTTCAAAGACTTCTTGCTCCAAGGTGACGTAAAACTTTCCAATTCGATTTGATAGACTTCCTCGATGTGTTTCTTTTTCATTGGCTCGACAACAAACATATGATTATCGTTCCTTTCGTTCGGTATATTCCCGTTCTGCTTGCGACTGCCTGAGATAAGAGATTTCAAATTCGTCAGGCGCTACGGCCTTTTGATCTGCAAGGCGCAAAAAAGCAACGCTCCCCACAGCGGCGGCGGATTGCATATTCAAATTTTGGGGCGCAAACAAATGGTTTTTGTTATGGTTTTGGATAGCGTCTCTATGTACATAGGCACCATCTCCCAAAAAAATAACGCGTTCTGCTCCTGCATACTGGTTTAATCTTTCAAGAACGTTATCCAGACCATCCGCAAAATCATCGCACAGTTTTGTCAGTTTGTCACCTTCTCGTTTGAAAAAGGCCGTGTACACTTGGTCTCGCCTCGCATCCATAAGCGGTACGATTATATTGTTTGCGTCAAATATATTATATGCGAGAGCGTCTAAGGTAGGAACTGGTATTATTTTTTTACATGCGCCATGTGCCAACCCTTTTGCAGTGGCGGCACCGATCCGCAACCCTGTGAAAGACCCAGGCCCGCTGGAACAAGCAATGTAATCGATGTCGTCTAGCGTCATTGCCAACATGTCTAGTAGCGTTTTCACAAGGGGCATAATCGTTTGTGAATGTGTTTTTTTATCGTTCAGCGTCATTTCGCCAATCGTTCTATATTCATCTACAACGGCAACGCTCGCCACAAGCGCCGTCGTCTCAATCGCCAATATGCGCATCTTCCGTCACCTCTATTATTCTGTAGTCGTCGCCTTTTTCTAATTTTTTTTGTATTTTAATCCACACGGCATGTTTTGGGATGCTTTCACGCACGCTATCTGCCCACTCAACCAAGCATACACCGTCGCCAAAAAAATATTCGTCACAGCCGATTTCGTATAGTTCGTCTGCACCGCCTAACCGATACACGTCAAAATGGTAAAGCGGCAAGGCATTGTCGTATTCGTTGATAATCGTAAACGTAGGGCTACCAATAGACTCGGCTATGCCTAAGCCTCGGGCAAAGCCCTGTGTAAAGGCAGTTTTGCCGACACCTAGCTCGCCTACAAGGCAGTAGATGTCGCCGCTCTTTGCCTTTTGCCCCATCTCAAACCCGATTTTTTCTGTTTGGTCTGGTGAAAATGTTTCGTACAACATAAAAATTTCTCCTATTTAAGTTTAAGCAGTATATCCAAAAGGCTGATTAGACAGGTCATGTTTAATCAGCCTTTTTTCGCCGTGGCTAACGCCACTCTAATCCACTTTCATCGTTAATGAAATTCTTTTTTTATTGACGTCTATCGCCAAAACCTTTACCGTCACGATATCGCCCACACTCACAGCCTCTAGCGGATGCTTGATGTATCTGTCGCACAACTGCGAAATATGCACCAACCCATCTTGGTGTACGCCGATATCAACAAAAGCGCCAAAGTCAATGACGTTTCTGACGGTGCCTTGCAGAATCATGCCCTCCGTCAAATCTTCCATGGACAGAACGTCGTGTCGCAAAATCGGTTGTGGCATATCTTCTCTCGGGTCGCGTCCTGGTTTTTCAAGCTCTTTCACAATATCTTGTAGCGTCGGCACGCCCACACCAAACTGTGCGGCTAACCCTTGCATGTCTTTGATTTTGCTTCTTAAGTCTTGTATGCTTTTATTTTTCACATGGTCTAGGGTGTATCCCATTTCCTTCAAAAGCGTCAATGCAACGCCGTATGATTCGGGATGTACGCCTGTATTATCCAAAACATGCTCACCTTTGGGTATGCGCAAAAATCCCGCACACTGCTCGTACGCTTTCGGCCCTAGCTTCTTTACTTTTAATAGTTGGCTACGGCTGGCAAACTTTCCGTTTTCTTCTCGATATGCCAATACATTTTTGGCAACAGCCATCGATAACCCCGATACATAAGACAAGAGCGAGGGGGAGGCGGTATTTAAATCGACGCCGATATTGTTGACACAACTCTCGACAACGCCGCCCAATGTTTCGCCCAATCGCTTTTGATTCATGTCGTGTTGGTATTGCCCCACCCCGATGCTCTTCGGATCAATCTTCACAAGCTCTGCCAATGGGTCTTGTAGCCGTCTGCCGATGCTGACGGCGCTACGAAGTGACACATCATATTCTGGAAACTCCTCCGCCGCAAGCTTTGAAGCGGAATAGACCGAAGCGCCCGCTTCGTTTACGATGACATAATAAATCTCGGCGTCAATCTTCTTCAACATATCCACGGTGAAGCTTTCTGTTTCTCTTGAAGCGGTTCCATTGCCGATGGCAACCAATGTAACGCCATGTTTTTTGATCAGGGGTATTAATTTCTTTTCAGACTCTTCTATTTTGCTTTGGGGCGGCGTCGGATAGATGACGTCTGTGTGCAACACCTTGCCTGTGCCGTCTATAATCGCTACCTTGCAACCCGTTCGAAAACCGGGGTCTAGCGCCAATACGACGTTGTCTTTGATCGGCGGTTGCATCAGCAATTGTTTCAAATTTTCGCCAAATACCTTGATGGCGCCCTCTTCCGATTTTTCGGTCATGGCGTTTCGAATTTCCCGCTCAATCGACGGTGCAATCAATCGCTTGTAGGTGTCGTCCACGATGTCTGCCATTATTTCATTCGTATACGGGTTGTTCTTCACGATCTTGCCTTGCAAAATTTTGATGATGTCATCGATGGGCGCTTCCACCTTTACATTCAAAAATCCTTCCTTCTCGCCTCTGTTCACGGCCAACACACGATGCCCTGCGATGCGCTTGACGGGCTCTTTGAAATCATAGTACATTTCGTACACCGATTCTT
>JAVBJY010000150.1:0-3874 GCA_031546735.1 Eubacteriales bacterium | reverse complement strand
AGAATTTCACCCGTCTTTGGCTTCATCACGATAACAGCAGTATTGGTTGGGTTGTACTGCACAAAGGCGGCATCCGCTACATTTTGCGCAATTTCTTGTACCTTGCTATCGATTGTCGTCAACAGTGTGTTGCCCTCTTCTGGTGATTCTCGCTGTGTGACGACCACATTGTCTCCTTCGTTGGTTCGAAAGATGCGCCCTGGTATACCGGTTAGTGTATCGTTATAATAACTCTCCAGACCCCAAACGCCATCGCCTCTTCGAAAGCCGACAACCTCACTTGCCAACGATTTAACCGGATAAAATCGCTTTGTATCTTCTTCTAAATAGACACATTTTAACTTTCGATCTTCGATTTCCTTTGCCACTTTTTTTGGCACTTCTTTTTTCAATATCAAATAGCTTGTGTCATATTTTTTATTCGTTATCACTTGTTTTTTATCCACAGTGGTATACTGCACGTATTGTTGAAGTTCGGAGAGCGGAATGTCAAGCAATTCGCTAAGCCCTTCTAGTGTCTGCTGTAGATACGTCTGTTTTGGCTTGGCGTCGCCCGGTTGACCGACCTTAGCCGCAACTGTTTTCGGCGCGGTTGTTTCGGGTACAACTGTTGCAGGCATAGTTGTTTCAGGTGCATTCGCTTCTGGCGTGCCTGTTTGCACGGCGCCTGTATCTGGTGCACTTGTATCCGGTGTTGCATCTGGTGTGGCTTTTTCATCCGTATTTTTTTCAGCGTTATCTTTTTCAAACCTGTCAGTAGATGCCTTTGGTGTGTCATCCTCTTTAATTTCTTTATCCCATTGCACAAGCTTTCTTACGTCTAGTATAACCGTATAAACGGTGCTACTATAGGCAAGGGGGCTTTTTTTTCGGTCTACAATGCCACCTCTGTTTGGGTTGATTACCTTAGGCTGTACCCGTGAAATCTGGTTATAAATCGCCTGCTTTTCGTACTCTGCGCCGTGAATGGTTTTGATCATAAATACTCGATAAATGCCTGCATAAATCATGCAAAAAACAAAAACCACCAAAAACAAGTAGAGCTTGCCGTTTCGCATGTAGCGTTGCCTGCGCTCTGTTGTCACCGGTTTTCTTATCCGTTTCTCGCTCGCCATTGTTTATTCCCCAATCCCAATTTTATTGATGAGTTTCATCAGTACACTTTTGTCAATAACGGCGCTTTCTTTTACCGGTGCAGATGCATACTGAACTGATTTATTTGTAACTGGCACGTTTATATGTACGACTTGATAATCAAAGGGCTGATGCATCCCAAACTTTTGCCCTGCTTCCTTCGTGATGCGGGCTTCATCTATGTTGTAGCTGAGTTCTGATTTCAAATACTCGAGGTCGTCTGACGCCTGTTTAATCTTTTCGATTGTTGCAATTTTTTCCGCATTTTTTTGACTCACTTCAGCCGAGACATGGATCAAGGCGAAGCACAAAACAAACAGCGTCAGAATTGTAAAATACATTCGAATGGAATGACCTGGGTTCTCGTGTAGCAAAAACTCATACCGCGGCGCTTGTTTGTGCTCGCGCCTAATCCCTCTTTCCTTTGCCCTCACCTTTGCATGGCTGCCTTTTTTTACCTTTTTTCTTTTTATTTTCGGCGAGTGGGGATTGTATGGTTCGTTATCCAGTTGGTAGGCTTCTGATGTATGGTTATAACGGGCATGGTAGCCACTTTTACCCGCTTCATGGTGATTCGCTCGTCTGTCCATTTTGACACTTCTTCTGCTCACAATTGACTCCCCCTTCAAGCATGCTCATTGCTCATGGTCATACTTTTTCAATGATCCGCAGCTTGGCACTCCGCGACCGATGGTTGACTGCTAGTTCTTCGTCAGACGGTATAATCGGCTTTCTTGTCACCACCGACGCGACGCGCTTCTTGCCGCACATACACATCGGAAAATCTCTCGGGCACTTGCACGGATTTTCTAAATCTCTAAAAACATTTTTGACAATTCTATCTTCCAATGAATGGAACGTAATCACACAGAGCCTTCCACCTGCCTTCATACAATCCACGATATCCAAGATGCTCTTTTCTAAAATGCCCAGTTCATCGTTTACTTCGATTCGGATGGCCTGAAACGTTCGCTTGGCCGGATGCGGCCCGTCTGTGCGAGCACCTTTCGGCACCGCCTTTTTGATCACCGTCACCAACTCAAATGTTGTCTCAATCGGTTTTACCTTTCGCTCTGTGACGATAAATTGTGCAATTCGTTTTGCCCACCGTTCTTCGCCGTAGTCTTTGATGATGGTTGTAAGCTTGTCCTCTGTATATGTGTTGACAACATCAAACGCAGAGAGCCCCATTCTGTTGTCCATTCTCATGTCAAGCCTTGCGTCATGGTTATAAGAAAAACCGCGCCCACCTTCGTCGAACTGATGAGAGGAAACGCCCAAATCGAGCAACACTCCATTCACAAACGGCACATCGGCACCCGTTGTATCAAAATCATGTATAAAATTTTTGATATGTGAGAAATTATCGTGTACATATCGCACGTTCTCATAGGAAGCCAACTTTTCTTTGGCGGCGGCAATGGCGTTTGCATCTTGGTCGATGCCGACTAAAAGCCCCGTACCCGCCAATCGTTTGCAAATTTCTGTCGAATGACCTGCGCCGCCCAACGTACCGTCTACATAAACGCCACCCTGCACAATCGAAAGCCCTTCGATACATTCTTCTAATAATACGGATATATGTGTAAACTCCATTTTTTTCACCTAAATGCCCAGTGCTGACATACTTTCAATAAATTCATCATCTGTAAAGTTACTTTCATCGTTGTACTCGTCCCAACGTTCCTTGCTCCAAATCTCTACCCGGTTTGACATACCGATCGAAACGATATCCTTGCCCAGAGATGCATGGGTGCGTAGCGTTTGTGGCAACATGATGCGCCCATTGTTATCGGGTTCACATTCCACCGCCCCCGCGAACATGAGACGGGTAAATTTTCTTGCATTTTCGTTTGTCAGTGGAAGTTGTCTGATCTTGGCTTCAAAATTTGCCCATTCGCTTCGTGTAAACACAAAAAGACACTTGTCTAGTCCTTTTGTCACAACAAAAGAATCGCCAAGCGCCTCACGGAACTTAGACGGAACAATTAATCGCCCTTTTGCATCGATCACATGTTGAAATTCACCCATCAGCATAGTCATTCACCACTTTAAACCACAATCAATCTTTTCCGACCACTTTGTGTCAAGTTTACTATACCCAAAAGAAAATTACAAGAAAAGTTTTTAGATAAAATTCGCGCTTTTCGTTGTTTTCAAGTGCCGCGAAAATACGACAATACTTTGGGTTTCAAAATACGTAAATTATGGTATCATATAGTAGTAGTATATCGTGAAAGAGTGCTTATGAAGGAGGTGTGTACGCGTGGCTCTACTTGTCTGCCCCGAGTGCGCCAGAGAAATATCTGATAAGGCGTGGGCGTGCCCCCACTGCGGGTTGCCCGCCGAATATTTTTATTTTTTAGCCCCTGATGCCAAGGCCGCGCCCATCACGCCTGTCTCCATTTCGGTCACTAGCCTTTGCGATATGTTGGTTGCCTTCGAGCATGACTACCCCGCACTCCTTGTCAAAGACGGCTATATCGCCGCGCAAGAAGTGCAACAGCTACAAAAAATGTATGCCCAATATAATGATGCACTGCAAAACAATATCTTTGCCCGGTACATACTCCATCACGCCGATCAATTGGCTGTCGATTTGATCCGCCTGCAACGATTTCACATGGCGATGGATTCGTTGACATTCGACATCGCCCGCCGCAATGATCGGTTTGTTTCGCAAAAGATGATCGTGTACAAAGACTACTTTGATACGATTTTACATGAACTAGACCCTAAC
>JAVBJY010000013.1:0-21335 GCA_031546735.1 Eubacteriales bacterium | reverse complement strand
AAGCGGGGGATTGCCTTACGCTTTATTTGTCTGACGAAACACTGGATGGGTTCATGGGTGAAAAGACGGTTAAAAAGACGACGATACGGTTTGACGTCATCTATGAAGACGAAAAGATTTTACTCGTCAATAAACCCGCGGGCGTCATCGTGCATCCCGATAAGGATAACAAAGACAACACCCTCACCGATATGCTTTTGTATTATTTATACACCAAAGGCGAATACGCGACCGATAAAACATCGACGTTTACCCCCTCGATCTGCAATCGGCTTGACCGGAACACGAGCGGGCTTGTCGTCTGCGCCAAAGACTTGCGCACGGCGCAAGAGGTAAACGAAGCCTTGCGCGAGCACCAAGTGGAGAAGCACTACAAGACGATTGTGAAGGGTCGACTGACAGCGCCGGGCGTTTTAACAGCCTATCATGTCAAGCATGACGACAACACCGTGCAGATTTTTTCTCACGCCGTGCCCAACAGCAAAAAAATCATCACCGCGTATACGCCCGTTCAATACAGTGACGCATTTACACTACTAGACATCACCCTTATCACGGGCAAATCCCACCAAATCAGGGCCTCTCTGCAAGATATCCGCCACCCCATCGTGGGCGATCCAAAATATGGAGACAAGCAGACAAACGATTGGTTTGCCAAAAAATTTAATGTACATGCGCAACTGTTGCATGCAGAGCAAATTATGTTTACAACGGATACTTTTTATCTAAATGGTAAATTTTTTTGTGCACAATTACCAAATGTTTTTTCAAATATAGTGCATTATTTATTTTGATTTATGCAATTTATATGGTATGATAAAGTATACGTGACAATATCACTCTGGAGGTTTTACAATGAAAGCAATTATTTTAGTAGCAGGCTATGCGACAAGACTATATCCCCTAACGTTGACAACCCCAAAACCGTTGTTGCCCATCAACAACAAACCCATCATCGACTACATCGTAGATGAGTTAAACACAATCGACGCCATCGACCAAATATACGTGGTCAGCAATCACAAGTTTGCAAAAAATTTCGACCAGTGGGCGGCCGATAAAGCCAACCAAAAGCCGATTTGCGTACTCGACGACGGTACCGAAACCGAAGAGACAAGACGGGGTGCCATCGGGGATATATTCTTCACCCTCGAAGAAGGCAACATTGACGACGACGTAATCATCATCGCCGGTGACAATTTCTTCACCTACACACTCCTCGATTATTATAACTATTACAAAAACTCTGGTTGCGATTGCGTCTGTGCCAAGCAGTTTACCGACAGCGAAATGATCAAGCAATTGGCCGTGGCGCTCTTAGACGAAAACAACAAAATCATCAACCTAGAAGAAAAACCATCCGAACCAAAATCTGACATTGCTGTGTTTGCAACCTATATCTATAAAAAAGAGACATTGCCTCTGTTTAAGCAATATCTTGACGAGGGCAACAAGCCAGATGCACCGGGTTACTTTGTGCAGTGGCTCTACACCAAAAAAGACGTAAAAGCATATGTAATGAATGGTGAATGTTACGATATTGGCACACCACAATCGTATGCAGACATTCAAAAGCTGTTTAACGCTTAAAGTGTGCCATGTTTTTCAGCGGTCTAACATTTTCTTCATGGTTCTTAAACCCCTGTCGTTATGTCGCTGTGTACCTTTGAAAAGGTTGTGATGCTATGATTAATCTTGGTTTCCTCGTTTTATCGGTTACAGTTTTTTTTGGTGTCGTTGGCATCTCCGTTGAGGTAAATCGTACAAGAGAAAAAGTAAACGGAACACACTATTTTCTGTACACATGTGTCTGCCTTATGCTGTGGGCCGGTTGTACCGTATTTTATATCGCCGAGCCGATCCCCGATATTACGATACGATGGTTTAAACTGAAATTCATCGGCGAATTGTTCTACCCCCTGTTTTATTTGTTGTTTTTGATTTCGTTTAGCAAAAAAGAGTTTGAATTGAAAAAGGTATGGGCTGTTTTTTTATACGCCATTCCCATTATACTACTCTTTCTCTTGTTCTCTCACCTGCTGGTTGGTTCGTCCCACACCCTTATCCAGGTGTCGCGGGTGCTTCCTTATAAAGAGCTGAATGTTGATTTTGGCATTTTAAGCGCATTCTTCTGGGTGTATGTGTTCTTGCTAGAATTTATCGGGTTTGCCGTGCTTCTTGTTAAATTTCTATCTGTTTCCGCCATTTACAAAAGTCGTTTCTTTTTGCTTATTTTCGGAAGCGTTGTCTCCACTGCCTTTCTCGTTTTTGGCGTGCTGAGTAAACACAAAATCATCGATTTATATTTGCTTGGCTGTTCGCTTAAAACAGGCATTGCCTATTGGTCACTGGTGAAATACAATGCGTCTGATTTTATGATTTTGGCCAAAGACACGGTTTTTGAAAAGATTTCGTGCATTGCCTTTGTTCTGGATATGAATCGAAAAATCTTAGACTCAAACCCACGGGCAAAAGATTTATTTGCCTCAGCCGATATCGAACTCGACAACATGTATTACAAAACGGTGATGGAGCGCTGGCTAAAGGCAAAAAACGGAAAAATGACCAAAAACAGTGAAGGCGATTTGATGTATTTCAAATTGGGCGGCAAAAAAGTCTATTACCAAATCATCGAATCCGAAATCCTTGACCGCAAGTCAAGAAGTGTCGGCACCTTTATTGAAATGCGTGACGTGACAAGACAGCAAGAACTGATTATCGAGTTGTTCCGGCTTGTGAACCAAGACCAACTGACCGGTTTGTACAACCGACGATACTTTGAGCATATGTTTGTTTCCCTAGATAAATCGAGCCAATATCCCCTTGGCATTATCTCTGGCGATTTAAACAAGTTAAAGCAAACCAACGATACATATGGGCACATCATCGGCGACAGGCTGATTGCACTGATGGGCGAGTTGTTAAAACGCTCGGTTCCGCGCACCGCCGTTGTGGCACGATATGGTGGCGATGAGTTTTTCATCCTAGTGCCGCGAACCTGTGACCTTGATATGCGTGAGATACTGGATACAATCCGCGAAAATGCAGCCGCGATCTACGAAGAACCCTTCGGAAGTATCAGCATTTCTTTGGGCTATGCTATCAAAGAATTTGTCGACGAAGACCTCAACCGTGTCAAATCACTGGCCGATATGCGCATGTATGAAGACAAGCAAAAGTACCACAAACTATTAAACGAGTCGGCGCTACACAAGATGGTCGAAACGACTACGCTTGCCCCGACGAACTGACCCATGGCTATTTTTCGCGTAGCATGGGTCTTTTGTATTTTTAATGCTATGCTTTTTTAGGAGGAAAAAAATGAGTATCGTAACGATCTATACAGACGGCGCCTGTTCGGGTAACCCCGGCAAGGGCGGCTATGGTGTTGTCATGCTACACAAGGACAAGCGTTTGGAACTGTCTGGCGGGTTTAAAATGACCACCAACAACCGCATGGAGATATTGGGCGTCATCGTGGGGCTTGAATCGTTAAAAAAACCATGTGAGGTCCATCTCTACAGTGATTCAAAATATGTGGTGGATGCAATCGAGAAGGGTTGGGTGCGCCGTTGGCAGAAAAACAAGTGGATGCGAAATGCCAAAGAAAAGGCATTGAATGTCGATTTATGGGAGCGGTTATTGCCCTTATTAGAAACGCATAAGGTGACGTTTATTTGGGTTAAAGGCCATGCCAACAACGTAGAGAACGAACGATGCGACTGCTTGGCACGAGAGGCCATCTTAAATTCTGTGTTAGAAGAAGATAAGGCTTGAGAAAGAACGAACAACCCCGTCCGCTTGCGGACGGGGTTGTTCGTTCTTTTACACCAGTAACATTTTGTCCTTCTTGCCTTTTATGCGCCTCAGATGCTCTCTCGCATCTTGGTTTCCTTTTTCGTACGCCATCTTATACCACTTCTCTGCTTCTCGCAAATCAGGTCTGACGCCAAGCCCATCTTCGTAGAGTTGCCCCAGATAGTTCTGTGCCTTCACACTGCCCCTTTGGGCGGCCTTTGTGTACCATTTCTCGGCCTCGGCATAGTTCCGCTCGATACCCCTGCCATACTGGTACAAGAAGCCCACGATGACTTGTGCGTTGACGTTGCCACGGTTGGCGGCGTTCATGTAATACTTTGTGGCCCGTGCCAAATCTTTTTTGACGCCGTACCCTTTTTCAAAGATAATGCCGAGCCTGTAGAGCGCCGATGGATTGCCCGCGTCAGCCGCTTTTTTATACCACTCCACGGCTTTGATATAGTCATTTTTTACGCCAATGCCGTTTTCGTAAATGTTGCCTACGGCTTGGCACGATTCGGTATGCCCAAGCGCCGCGGCGTTTTTGTACCAATACAGCGCCTTTTGTATGTCTGATTTGATGCCGATGCCTTTTTCATAAAACAGCCCCACTTTGTAATTTGCGATGGGGTGCCCTTGTTCTGCCGCTCGCTCATACCAAATGCGCGCGTCATACAAGCTACTGTTGATTTCGACGCCGTTTTCATACATGACGCCAAGGTTGAATTGGGCTTCGGCGTTGCCTTTCATGCCCGCCTTTAAATACCACTTAAACGATTCCTTTATGTTTTTTTCGACGCCAAATCCCTCTTTGTATAGGTATGCCAAATTCATCTGCGCCTCGATAAAGCCAGACGCCGCCGCCATCCAAAACCATTTGACCGCTTCTTCCACACTGCGCTCTACATCGACGCCTTTGATGTACAGTTGCCCCAGATTGAATTGTGCCATGATGTGCCCTTGCTCTGCGGCACGTTTGTACCACTTGGCCGCTTCTTTGCAGTCTCTCGGCGTTCCAATGCCTTCTTGGTATACCGTCGCGAGGTTAAACTGTGCCTCGGCATATCCCTTATGCGCCGCCTTCAAGTACCACCCAATCGCTTCCTCGTAGTCGATCAACACGCTTAGCCCGCGCTCGTAAAATATACCTAGCCTGTTTTGCGAATATACGTAGCCTGCCGTTGCCGAGAGGCGATACCATTTGATGGCGGCGCTGTAGTTGATTTGCCCTGCACGCCCGTCATAATGGATTTCAGCCAAACAATATTGCGCATACACGTTGCCTTTTTCTGCCGCCTTCTGATACCATTTCATCGCTTCGACGTAGTTTTTGTCCACCTTGTGCCCGTATTCATAGCGCCAACCGAGTGTGTACCACTCAAACTCATCGCCATTTTGCGCCACTTCGATGTACCATCTCTCGGCCTCTTTCGCATCGACCAACACGCCGTTGCCATCATAGTACATCATGCCGATGTTGATTTTGGCAAGCGCATCGCCGCCAGTTGCCGCCATCGAGAAATAGTCCAATGCTTTTTTGTAGTCTATATCGACGCCAATGCCAAACTTAAAGATGTAGCCGAGCTGCCGTTGAGACAACACATGCCCTTGCTCGGCGGCTTTTGTATAATATTTGATTGCCTCTGTGTAATCTTTTTGAATATCCTTGCCCGAGAAATAGAGCGTTGCCAATCGATACTGGGCATTTGCATTTCCTTTTTTCGATGCACGCTCATAATATTTGATCGCTTCTTTTGCGCTCTTCGGTACGCCTTTGCCGGATTCGTACAAAAAACCAATGTTAAACATGGCGTCGGTATGCCCATACGTAGCCGCATCAATATACCACCGATGGGCTTCCCGATAATTTTTTGGCACGCCTTTTCCATTTTCGTGAAGGTAGCCAAGAGAAAATTTTGCTTCGGTGTGTCCGGCTCTCGCCGCTTGCATATAATACCGATACGCCAGCTCGTAGTGAACGTCTACGCCCAACCCTTTTTCATACGTCAAGCCTTTGTTATACAGGGTGTTGGTGTCGTTTACATTCGACCGAATCAAATCTCTCGTGTCATGAAAGGTAACTGCAAGCTGTGCATCTTCTTCTGCGTCTTTCGAGTGCAATGCATAAATCCACGCGCCGACCGCTCTCCGCAGTGACCATTCGTCGAAGGGATATTCTTGTATAATGTTATTGGTTATTTTTGTGATCTCAAGCTCGTCGATGGTGCGATTGTCCAACTTCAAAATATCCGAAAAATACTCAGATTTCATGACACTCATCAACAGATTAATCGCCTGTTTGGGAATGTTATAGTCATGGAGCATGGCAGACAGTTTTTTCGCGTCCTCAACCAAAATAATGCCATATTCTAAAATCAATTCTCTTAATATATGCTTATGCTCTCGATTCACCTAAATCACCTACCACAGTTTCATTTTTTCCATGCCAAGACGAGGGTGATATCGTCCCCGCTTCCGTCTTTCGATGTTTCGTCTAGCCATTCTTCGATATGAGCCGACACGAGTTTGTCGTCGTCTCGAAGCATTTCGTCATAATCCATCAAAACCTTTTCAAAATCTTTATAATCAGCAAACGAATTGGAGTAGCCATCTGTCGTCATCATAATGGCGTCCGGCTCATTGTCCGTGTCATATAAATATTTAACGACAAAACGCATATCCAACACGGCCTCCTTCGAGCAGATGGAGGTTGTTTCGTTTGCGATTAATCGCGCATCCCCCGGGATCGGGTTTACGATTTGTTTTTTGTCTCTATAGTATAATAGTATGTCGCCGTCGCCAAGTTGCCAAAACAAAATAAAATGTTTCATCACAAGCGTGACCAGCAAAGTCGAACCATATACCGACAACAGTTTGTAAAAATCGCTCCTGTTTTCAAGCATGGTATCCTGTTGTTTTCTCTCTATTAGTATATCGTATTTTTCTTTCGAAATATTTAATAAAATTAATTGTTCTTCGGTTAGGGGCACAATCTTTAAATCGTTCATCACTGCTTTTTGCCATTGGGCGACGATGTCTGTTTTAAATTTGTTGTTTGCGATATCTTCGATCACCGACGTGTTTTCTTTGCTGAATACGCTTTCTGCATATTGCGCGCCCAGGTCCGCCGCAATTTGACACGCAAGAAAAGAACCCATGTCGCTTCTAAAATGATTTTTACTGCCGTGCCCGTCTGCCACTGCAATGACCAAAAATTCTTCGCCCTTTCGGATCATGTAATTGTCTTGGCACACCGTGTTCTTCCGCTTGTGAGAGGCGCCTTGCACCTTCTCCGCGATAAACTGCCACTGAATCCCCATGTTCTTCACCTCATTTTTGTATGGATGTAAAAAAAAGACCTTTGCCCACGCCGCCCCACCCTCGCTTCCAACAATGCCACATCACGCGGCGTTGTTATGAAAGTTTTGGCGGGGTTTGAGGCGGCGCCTCAAAAATCTTTACACGTTCCTACCAAACGTCATTGGCAGATGAAATTTCGTCTGTGTCGTTCATTTCGGGTATTTGCACGTTGGCCATGCTCGCCCCTGCGCTCACAGGCGTCGAAGGTGGCGCAGACGCCGCTTTCAATACATCTGTCGAAACAAACTTAATATATTTCAACAGTTGCTCTGGATTGTTGGCCAACAGCGGCTTGATTTCACTATTGCCGATAAAATCTTGCAACACGTCCGTATCCACATCTTTTCCGATGGCGATTGCAACGCGTACGGCTTTCTTGCCCCAGTTCTCTGCCATTAATTTTGATAGACCCGCTTTAAATTCATCCGTCGGCTGTCCGTCTGTAACGTGCACAAGAACGGGTGGCTACGCACGGTCGGTCATCGGTGGAATTTTCAGTTGGTCTGCCACCATCTCTAGTGCCTTGCCCATTGCTGTCAAGCCTTCTGCCTGCAAATCGATCCATTTGAAGTCGTCTACCTTTGTTGGCTCTGCAATATGCCACGTTGCCGTTGACGAAAACTTTAACGCCCGCACCAAAATTTGCGCGTTCGGGTTCTCAGCCGCCACTTCTTGCATGTGCGGGATCACTTCTCGTATCGACGTGTTTAAAGACGAAATCTTGCCATCTTCGCCCATCGAACCCGAGCAATCGGTAATAAAGATAAAGTGCAGCGGTCTTGATGCCAACTCTCCTCCAGGTCTTTTCATATCAAAAAACTCCTCCCTTAATCTTTCGTTTATTTAGGTTGTGTATTTAAAAAATCGGAGGGATTAAGACCTTGGGGCGCTGCCCCAAACCCCGCAAGGGGCTCGCCCCTTGACCCTTAATTTTCGCTACACTATATGTCGTTCGATTAATATTGCTGTCGCCTATTTAATTTCCCCTGTTGCCTGCCCAAAGTTAATGGTGCTGTCTTTTATAATGCGCTGGGTTTTGCCCTTTGCAATCTCGGTGACACTGCCGCCGATCGTCACAAAAAAGCTTTCGTCCCGTAGGTTTTTCAGCCCCCATATGGCCGGATTGGTGGGGTTGCTCACAACCTCTGCAATCGGCTTATGAAAGTTCCACGCTTTGTCGTCCAGATGATGGCTGTATAGCTTTGTGTCGTGGTTTAACATGATGATTTTGTTGCCAATTTTGATACGGGGCGGCAATACGATTTCTTTTCCGCATGCCCAACATTTGTTGATATGCCCCTGCTTCTGTATGGCTTCCAAATCATAAAAATTCTCGGCACCACACGTACAATATAAAATCGAATCGCGAAGTTTGGACAATAATTTGCGCCATACTGTTTCCACAACGCGCCCATTTTCACGGTCTTTTAACCCGGTCGTAAATACTTTTGTAAACGCATCTTTGATGTACGATGGGTATAAGTTCCAGTAGATCATGGCGTTGTCATGAATGCCCGGCACGGGACGGTTAGTCGCATTATTCGGGTCAAAGATAAACACAGGATTTTTGCCGTATAATTTTTCCATCGCCGGTGAGTCCATGCATCGTATGTCTGATTCCAGTTTGCCTTCCAGTGGATGGCTGATAAAAAGCATATAGAACAACAACACCCCAAGAGAAAATAGATCGGAATATTTATTGGGCAGAGAGTGCCCGACCACCACTTCGGGGGCCATAAAACGCGGCGTACCCAAAATCGTTTTGGTCACAGTATCCGCTGTGGTCACGTTGTCGTTGTCGCAGATTAAAATATCACCCGTATCGGGGTTGATAAAGATGTTGTTGTAAGAAATATCGCGGTAGCACAACCCTTTCGCATGAAGCTGAAAAAAGCTGTCCGACAGATAAATGCCCGCCGTGATCAGTTCGCGAAATGTAGGGTCGATCCTTCTTTTCATCAAATCGGTAATTTTCTTATATTCGTTCGGGCGCAACCGCATGATGTACCCAAAGCTTTTGGCATTTTGCACAAGCTCCATCGGCCATAAATATTTTTCGTTTGGCGCTCCTGTCTTCACAAGGTATGTCAATATTTTTCTCTGTTCGGGGGTGGCGGTGTTTTTATAATACCATTTCACGGCCACGTCTTTTCGGTTGTATGTTGCTTTGTACACTTCGCCTTGCCCGCCACTGCCGATAAACGATTGGATTTTGCATTTGCTATGGGTGGTGATAAGCTCTGTATTGTTGGACAATAGTGACATGTTGTCTCCTTTCGTACATGAGAATCTGCTTCAAACGGCACCATCCGCCTACGCTTTATATTCGTTCGCCTTGCGATACCATTTTAGCGCTTCGTTATAGCTTTTGGTGACGCCATAGCCCTTCTCGTACATAAACCCTAACCCTTTTTGCGCGAGGCTATCGCCGCTTCTGGCGGCCTTTGTATACCATTGAAATGCCTTCCCATAGTCTCTCGGCACGCCTTTGCCTTCACAATACAAATAGGCAAGGCTTGTCTGTGCTTCCGTATCCTCTTTTTCGGCGGCTTGCCGATAGAGTTCCACTGCCTTCTCCATGTTTTTTTGCACGAATATCCCTTTTTCATACATATCGGCAAGGCTTGTCATCGCGCGCACGCTACCGTTGTCCTTAGCCTTTTCGTAGAGTTCAAACGCCACCCCACAATCTGTAGGCACGCCGTACCCAAACTGGTACATCGCCCCCAAGTGGTACTGCGCGTCGTGGTAGGCAGATTTGCTCGACTTCTTAAACCATTCCACCGCCATGTCATAATCGCGATCCACGCCATATCCATAGCGATACAGGATACCCATTTTGTTTTCAGCCTCGGCATCGCCTTCCTCTGCCAATTCTAAAAACAAGTGGTATGCTTCGTCGTACGCTTTGTTTTCGAAATAATCGTTGGCTAGCCTTGCACGAATGTCTGCCCCCATCGGTTGCTCTACAAAGTCCACTTCTATGCTATCGCCTTTTATCTCGCCCAGTGCGTAAAACCACCACTCCAAGCCCATCTTTAAATATTTCTCGTCAAATGGATACTCGTTTTGGATGTTTTCGAGTAAGCGCCTCTTGTCATAGTCTGTCAGGCGAAAGCCCGTGCCCATCACCTCGGAAAACGCGGTCGACTGTAAGATGGTGACGATGAGATTAAGCGCCTTTTTGTCAATGCGATAATCCAACAACACCGCCCGTAGCCTTTTCGTATCCCGCACAATGGGCAACCCAAATTGCATCACAATGTCTTTTAAAATATCCTTTGTGTGAATAGAATTCACCATTTCATTCATCTCTAATGCCCTCGCTTGCCAGTTTTTTGCCGGTTCTCTGGCAGGTATACTGCCTTAAAAAAAGATTGGATTTTCTTCCAGTGCCTTGAAGTACTTGCTGATTTTTGAGACGCGGGGATAAATTACGCCGGTGCTTGCATTTTTTATGTTCAAAATTTCAAGCTCTAAACCCGTGTTGCCTACAAATTCAGCAAGAGGCTCAAATCTTAAATCGTCAGTATCCACGATATAGATTAGCTTTTGTTTTACTTCTAGGTTTAATTCTTCTATATTGGCTTTGTTTGATTTCTTTGCCGCGTTCTTCTTTTTTTCGGGCGAGGTGTATTCTGTAAACGGATTGCGCTTGCTATCCAAAAAAATGCTATACTTGTTTTCAAAACTCAAGTCAAAATATTTACAAATTTCGATATGCAAATCATGAAGGGTGTTGGTGCTTAAAATTTCTAACACCTTCCAATAACTTTTGTTTTTAATCATCTTAATTTTAATTTCGAATATCATCTTTGTCTCTTCTGTCGGCAAAGAGTCTGTGTTCATGTTGTTGTTCTCGATGTTGTCAACAATCGTGTGGATAATTTTTTCAATGGGGATGCTATCGGTAAGCACCTGCTCATCCTCTTTGTTCTCTGGTATTTGAAAATAGTCGCAACCGAGCGATGTAACGGCATACTGCGAGCACGGCGCATACAACGTCGTAATGATGTCATCCTCTTTTTCGAGCGCTTCATCACAAATAAAGGCAAGCTCTTCCGAAAACTTGTATGGCAACGTATACAGCGGCCGAATCAGTTTTAGATAATGGCCAAACGGCGTCAAAAACCATTTGTCAATGACGATGCCCAAGATATAGGTACTCGACAGCACCATGTTGTCTAGTTCGTCTAGTTCCTCAAACTCCATCTCCCAAATTTCTTCTAATATAATGCCAAGTTCGGCGTATACCTCTTGAAAAATCTCGTCCACGGTCAATGGATTGATCAAAAATTCTTTTACCGTCCGTTTGTCAAACAGTTGCTTGTCTGTCGGCAAGAGGTTGTTGAGCCGATCTGTAGAGATGTCAATGGTGGCGTCTACAATTTTTTCAAATTGTGCCCGCCTGGATTGTTTAAAAAAGCCACAATCGTCCGATACTTTCACCAAGTGGGTGTAGATGGCTGGTAATTTTTCAAATAGCTTCAGCTCCAACCCAACCGCAACCAAATATTGGATATAAAAAGGATCATGCAAACTTAGCTCTTTCAAAAAAATCTCTTCTTGTGCCGCGTCCACGCGCCCGTCTTGCCTAAGCGACATGGTGGTTGGTGCCTTTGTGACAATCATTTCCAAGTCGTGGGTAACGAGGTGATCGTCTAGCATATATTCGTTAAACTTGCATTCAAACCCTTTAAAAACCTTCGTCGAAAGGGGGGCATTCGTCGGCACAATAAAGCGAGCAGGCTCACATTTATTGTTTAATGTGTAAACCAGATTGGCGGGTGACAGTATCGTTTCTTCAAACAATGCCGAATAAAACCACCGCCTGTAAATCGACTCTGCATACTTAATTAGTTTTGTCTTGCCTGTTTTCTTTAATTGTCTATACTGGCTTTCAAAGACGTTTGTAAAGACGTCGTTGAGCTTCTTGATGTACATTATATTTTCATCCATATGTTTACTCCGCACTATTTATAATTTTTAAGATCTATACCGTTCTGTACAGAAATTTTATTTGAATATTGACTTGATTGTATCAGATTATTAATGTTAAAATCAAGTAAATTTATAATTCTGCTGTATTCGGCTTGAAATTTAGGAACGAAGCCGTGCCATCATATATTTTAAGAGAGAGGTGATTGTGTGTCTAGCAATGTAAAAATGTACCAACAAGTGGAAACCATCTTCAAAAAGCCAAAAATGTTTTGTGTCATTCTTCACAATGATGACTATACAACAACCGATTTTGTCGTAGACGTTCTCATGAAAGTGTTTCACAAAACCGCCCCTGAAGCCAATATGGTGATGCTAGAGGTGCATGAGGGAGGCGTTGGCATCGCGGGCGTCTACACATACGATGTCGCCATGACCAAAAAAATTATTGCAGATAAAATGGCGAAAGAAAACGAGTTTCCATTAAAGATAACCCTAGATGAGGCGATGTTATGAAACTAGACAGTGTGACAAACCAAGTGTTTATCGTGGCATTTAACGAAGCAAAGATCCGACAGCATGAATATATTACCCCGGAACATTTTTTATATGCCGCGCTGTTGTTCGACGCGGGCAAAGAGCTTCTCGAGAATAGCGGTGGCAATGTATCCCAGATGATTGACGACTTAACCGTTTTTTTTAAAAACAACATGGACAAGGTGGAGGACACCGATCCCATCGAAACCTTCGAATTTATTGCCATGTCAGAGGCGGCGTCCATTCACGTGCGAAGTGCTTCAAAAGACACGGTGACACTTGGCGACCTGCTTATCTCGATCTTTACGCTTCGAGAATCTTATGCGGTGTATATCTTAAATAAAAACGGCGTCAACCGTGGCGCACTTGTCAAGCATATTTCCCACGGCACCGTGACGCCAAAATCTAGCATCATCAAGTCTGATGATATTACAAATAAAGAATATGCGTTTTTGCAAACCTATACCGTCGATTTGACAAAGAAAGCATTCGAAAACGAACTAGATCCGCTAATCGGTCGCCAAGACATCCTAGACCGCACCATACAAGTGCTCTGTCGTCGATTTAAGAACAACCCGGTGCACATTGGCGATCCAGGTGTGGGTAAGACAGCCATTACAGAGGGGCTTGCCCAGCGCATCATTCAGGGCAACGTGCCCGACATGTTAAAAAACTCTAAAATATTTTATTTGGATTTGGGCAGTGTGGTTGCGGGTACAAAATATCGGGGCGATTTTGAAGAACGGTTTATCAAGCTCCTTGAAATCATATCCAAAGAACAAAACCCAATTATCTACCTGGATGAAATCCACACCGTTGTCGGCACAGGCTCTATTTCCGGCAGTGCCATGGACGCCACCAGTATCTTAAAACCCCATCTCTTGCGGGGCAACCTAAAAATCATCGGTTCCACCACCTACGAAGAATACAAAAAATACTTTGAAAAGGACAGAGCGCTGGCGCGACGGTTCCAAAAAATAGAAATCACCGAACCGTCCATCGAGGATTGCATCGAGATATTAAAGGGCATCAAGAAAAATTACGAGAGTTTTCATCACGTTGTGTTCCCCGATAAAGTCATCGCCCTTGCCTGCGAGCTGTCCGGAAAATATTTGCAAGACAGACGCCTGCCCGACAAAGCAATCGACGTCATCGATGAAACCGGCGCCTACGTGCGGATGCGAGCGGGCGACGATCGCGAGCCGACAACCATTACAGCAGACGATATCGAGCGAACAATATCCCTCATGGCAAAAATACCGCTTGAAAAAATCACACAAAACGAAATGGATAAGCTGAAAAACCTCGAAACCACATTAAAATCCGAAATATTCGGGCAAGACAACGCCATCGAAACCGTGGTGAACGCCATCAAAGCCTCCCGCTCGGGCATCAACGACAGCGAGCGTCCCGTCTCCAATCTTTTATTTGTAGGCCCCACGGGTGTCGGCAAGACCGAGGTCGCGAAGCAATTGGCAATCCATCTCGGCATAAAATTACAGCGTTTTGATATGAGTGAGTACCAAGAGAAGCACTCCGTCGCCAAATTGATCGGTGCACCGGCTGGATACGTCGGATTCGATGAGGGCGGCATTTTAACCGAAGCCATCAACAAAACACCCTACTGCGTCTTGTTGCTAGATGAAATTGAAAAGGCGCATGCCGATATTCTAAACGTATTGCTACAAGTGATGGATTATGGAAGCCTAACCGACAACGTCGGCAAAAAGACAGATTTTCGAAATGTAATTCTCGTGATGACGTCCAATGCGGGCGCGCGTGACATGTCAAAGAATGCAATCGGATTTGAAGAACGAAGGCTGAAAAGTGATGTAGTAACCAAAGAAGTGGAGCGTATCTTTTCGCCCGAATTTATCAATCGCCTAGACGAAGTCATCTTGTTTAACAATATCTCCAAAGACATGTCCTTGTCTATTTCTGAAAAAGCAGTGCTGAATCTTGGCAAGCGGCTAATCGACAAAAAGGTAAAGTTAAAGCCAACCCCACAGGCTTACGCATACATCGCCAGAAAAGGACTATCCGAAAAATACGGTGCCCGCGAAATCAACCGGGTCGTCGAGCAAGAAATCAAGAAAAAACTGGTCAACGAAATATTATTTGGAAAATTGACAGACGGAGGAACCGTTATCATCGATGCCACCGACACCGACATCAAATTATCCATTCGAGGTTCCAGAAAGACGAGGTGAAGTAGCTATGACCGAGAAAGAATATTTGGAGTTACTTTCCTCCCAATCGGCAGTCATCAAAAAGCTAGAGAAAAAGACAGATTACCTAAAAGCCGACCTAAACGAAAAAGAGGTAGAACTATCCCTATACAAGCGAACGTTACGAGATTTATTCCGCTACAAGAAATCCATCTCTCTCATCATCGCCAGGCTCCTAAAAAACGACCAAGCCGACCTCATCGCCCACTCAGAGGCAGAATACAACCGCTCTTTGTCCGAACTCTCCTCTCTTGAAGCCGAGTTGGGCGATTTGAAACAGAACTTTTTGTCTGTCCAAGAAACAGCCAAAACCGAATACCCCGTCTTGGACGCTGTATTCAAAAGCATAGACGAACGGGTGACCGCGCTAAACGCCGACAAACAGTTGGTCAGCACGGTCACCCAAGACGGCTACGAATGCCTCAAAATCGTAGACGAGCTAACCGCCGTACTCGAAAAAGACGATTTTCTGGAAATTGCCAATACCGATGACGACGAGCCGTTCAAAACAAGCTTCCGCTCTCCCGCCCAACGCGCTACACATATCCACCAGCTCAAAGCACGCCTGAAGGATACCTTGCATAATTTCTACGACGAATGCCTGCTGGTTCTCCCCGACGAAAAAAAACCGCCCTTTTCGGACGGCTTTCTTGAATGGCTTTCGGATAGCATCGAGAATAGTGTTGGCGAGGAGGATGTGGACGTGCAGGCTGTGAAGACGTTGCAGCTGAGGGTGATTGATATGATTGAGTGTTTGATCGGGTATCGTACCGAGATTGAAAATAATATTGGGAATATTGTGTTTTATTAGTTTGCTGTACTGACTGCTTTAGGTTGATTCTTGCATAAACTATTTTGAACAGCTCGGTTTTTCCTGATTGTTCAATTTGGAACCAGAAATAATTCATGAATTTTGAAATCTAAAGCAGTATAGCATAGCAAACTAACTCGCAACCTAATGACTCTCCCGACGGCCTTGTCCCATGGAACCTACAATCAATCGTAATGGCGTATATATAATGTATACTCAGGCAGGATTTCCTCTATAAACAGAGGCAATCTGCAAATATGATCCAGTTTATGGTATATCAACACAGCTAGCATAGGTTTATATTTCTTTATCGTCTTCATGCACCCCTTTAACGCTTCGTATTCGGTGCCCTCACTATCCATTTTAATATATCAACTATCATCAATTTCTTTGGCGTGTTTCAAATGCAGTTGACACTTTTAATTTATGGTGATCCTCTAAAACCTTGAATAGAGTGGCTTAGTAGCTTACATGAGAATAAATATTTGTGAATCAAAATGTTCTTTTATAAAACGCGCCCTTTTCTTCATAAAACTCAAGATATTCCCACGGGCAAAACAATGGTAGCATTTTCAAAACAATTATGTGCTAAAAATTCACAAGATTTTCTCGTTACAGCTGTGCATGTTTCTCATCTCTTCCTCAACGTAACCAATCCAATAAACCATTTCAGTTCCTCAGTTTTCAATATGCAGAGCAACGCACCGTACACTATAAGCCCGACCAAAGAAATGCCACAAAAAATAAAAGACCGACTAAGCAAAGTCCCTGTATTAAAATAAGCCTCAAAGTGCATCTGCAAAACTTTAATCACAATGCCCATAAAGGCACATGCTATCCCCGCCTTCATGACCGTAATCAAAATTTTTCTCCCTCCAATGGCGCCGATTTTTTTTCTAAGCAACCACGTAAGCAAAAGATTGGCCACAATTGTAGAAATACTTGTCGCAAGCGCAATGCCATTATGCGCCATGTGTGGAACTAAAATAAGAATAAGACAGATGTTCAGACTTATGCACACCATTCCATTTTTAAGTGGGGTTTTCGTATCTTGCATAGAGTAGAATGCGCTGTCCAAGATCGTATTATAGCCCATAAATAATGTTCCAAACGAATAATAGAATAGAGCCGACGCCGTTAAAATCGTGGATCTCCCATCAAAAGCGCCTCGTTCAAACAGCAATCTTACGGTGAACTCATTTAGAATGCACGCGGCAACTGCCACTGGAAGCATTAAGACTGTAATAGCACTAAAGCTTTTGGAGATTACATCTTTATAGGCCCCTTTATCCTTATTTACGCTCAATTTCGATAAAAGCGGATAAATTGCCATTGATATAGATGCTGCCATAATAGCAAAAATAAAATTATTTAATTTGTTTGCAAAATTAAGTGCTGAAATACTCCCATGAGGTAGACCAGATGCCATCATTCTGTCAACCAACGCATTAATTTGCCCAACTGATGTGCCAATAAAAACAGGCATCGCCAGTATCAGTATTTCTCTCATGGCCGAATCCTTTAAATCAATCCCAGCGTCAAATCTAAATCCCGTAAAAATTGACTGCGTACATAACAATATCGTTTGTATTAGCATACCAATTAAATTTGCATATGCCACACCCATAATACCAAACTTGTCATAGAGCAACAATGATACAATAACAATAATACTCATCGGAATCCCAGTAAGACAGCCTAAGAGAAATCTATTGTTAGCTCGCAGGTAATTTGTTAATATGGCGTTCGTGCCCATAAAGATAATAGACGTCAAAATAATTCGAGAGATCTTGGTCGACAATTCTAACGTTTCTTCATCAAATCCTAATGCCAAAAAAGCCGTCAACTGTCTGGCAAAAATAATAGCTACAACACATAGGAAGATGCTGATTAAAAATACGACATTCATTAAATTATTTGTAAATCGCAAACTTTCTTTTTGGCCATCCAGTTCTCTTTTTTTGACATAAAGTGGCATGAATGTTGTCGCAACTGCCCCCATAACATTAGTGAATACAATACTTGGTAGAGATAATGAAACTAAATACGCATCTGCAACGTTACTTGTTCCTAATACACTACCGATTGTGATTTCCCTAAAAAACCCCACCACCCTGCTGATAATTGTCGCAGTCATTATTAAAAGAGCGAACATTGCTGTTTTGTTTTTCATAATTATCTCCGTCTAAACTACGGTATCTGTCTGTCATCCCGTCATAATTTTCTGTTACTACCTTTTTATGTTATATTCTAATCCATATACATCTCTTAGACAAAGAATATCTGGCTTGTGGTACATATTTCTTTGTATCCTTCTATACTTCCAATGTCGTAGCGTCTCCCTGTCATGTGCATTGCATATACATCAGCCTGTTCACAAAACCATGAAAGAAAATATCCTGGTGCATCGGCTGGACACCCTTCCTCCAATGCCATACTTATTTTGCTCAAATCACTTTTCTCATAAATATAAAAGGGCGGAATTGCCCAATGACTCTTTGGGATTCTTGGCTTTTCTTGCATCTCGATGAGTTTATCATGCGCATCAACTGATGCCACTCCAGTTTTTTTCAACTTAGACATCTGTGGCTCCTCATATCGCATAACGCATGTTTTTTGTATGTTATTAAAATAGGATACAAATTCTTTTAGCGAGAAATCTAATAAATTATCACCCGCAACAACCAACAAATCATCCCTTACCCTCAACTTATCTATAACCAGTGATATATCCTTCACTGCTCCTAGCTTATTGTCATTATGTGTAGAACCATCATCCACAATTGAAATTCTATTATTTATGCCACACAACTCTCTCCATTCTTCAAAAAAAGAAATGAATCTATGATTTGAAACTAAGACAATGTCTTGAATTTCTTCTATATTTGCAATGTCTTGTACAATCCAGTCAAGTATAGTCTTTTCGCCTACTTTTAGTAATGGCTTGGGAAAATCTTCGGTTAGCGGATACATTCTTGTTGCATATCCAGCGGCTAAAATCAAGCAAATAATTTTAAATCAGCTCCATCCGACGTTTTACAAAAATCAATCATAAATTTATGTTCCAACCTTGGATACATGTGTACATACTCATTCCTAATGAATTGTGCTATTTCCTCTTTTTTTCCTGGTTCAACAAGAGCGATAGCACACCCATTAAACCCAGCGCCTGAAAACCTTCCACCATAAATACCAGTCGTCTTTAGCATAATTTCGTGTAACGTCTGTAAGTGTATCGAGCCCGTTTGATAATTGTATATCGAACTCTCGCCCGATTCAAATATCAACTCTCCAAACTCATCTATATTTCCTTTTTTCCAAGCCTTAATGCCTTTTTGCACTCTCATATTCTCTTCAAAAAAATGCTTTGCTCTGCTTGCCCAGTTATCGGGCAAATACATTTTAAATTCATCGTAAAGCCCAAATGGAACGTTTCGTAAGAAAGAATCTTGAAAGTCGTTATCATCTATGCCCGCATATGCCTTTAATGCATAAGCCGCGGCTTTGCACTCGTCCACTCGTCTATTATAAGCTGAGCCAGCCAGCTTTCTCTCTATGCCAGAAAATATAACTGCAATTTCGAATGGTGGCATTTGGCTACTTGTTTTAAGTAACTCGCAAGTGTCATCTTTTGTATCTAAAAATAGCAAATGATCTTTTTTACAAAAAATCTCACAGCTTTGATCAAGTTTTCCAACATTTACACCAATATAATTTTTCTCTACCCACATAGCCGTCGAAATCAAATCCTTTTGTGTAAGTCTAATATGATTTACTATACACAAAGCCATCAAATACGCAATAATGACCGACGACGAAGACGACAGACCACCTACTGGAAGTGTTCCGCTTACGATTCCTTTAAACCCCACTGTCATCTTATATTTGTTAGATAAGGCAACGACTGCCCCTTGCAAAAAATCTCCCCATAAATGTCGACGTTCCGGAACATCCTCTACATTAAATTCAGTTTTCCCGCTAAAATTGGTGCTATACGCTTCTATATTACCATCGTCTGTTGGAGAGATTAATAGTTCTATCCCCTTGTCAATCGCAAACCCTGTAACCAAGCCAAGCTGGTGGTCCACGTGCGCACCTAAAGGACACACCCTGTACGGACAGAATATACGAATCAGCTCATCACTTATCGAAAATCGTTCTTTATGGATCTGCCTTATATCTATACCCATATTTTTCTCCGATCTTTTAGTTTATTATTAATTGATCTATAACTGATTGGGATAATAACCTGCTCTATTTCTGCTCTTGCAACGTTTTGAACACATTCATAAGGCTTTCGTAATACTTCTGCGTACTATTATTATGCATAATCTTTTCTCTATTTTTTTCGACTATCTCTACATATTGCTCTGTATCCATTTCATAGGTTGCTGTAAGCTTGTCCACGATATCATCTTTATCCAATACATTAAAGAGCATATTCTGGTCACCAATCATCTCTGGGATACCACCACGGTTGCTCCCGATGACCAAACACCGCATTGCCATTGCTTCAAGAATCGTATTTGGATAATTTTCCAGCCATAAAGACGGAACGACTACCGTATGGGTTTTATGCAGTATTCCAAATATGTCGTCGTATGCCACTTTACCAAGGTATTTAATTTTATTGTTGAGGTACGTTCCTAATTGGATCTTTATGTTTTCTTTCTTACAGTCACCAGCTAGCAACAGTTCAACATCTTTATGCTTCGAAAAGTCTAAAAAAGCATCTAATAATTGAAAAATACCTTTATGCTCAACCATTTCGCCAAAATATAGGTATGTTTTTTTAGATGACAATTTTTCATGGTTAAAACCTTGATCAATACCTTCTATCAGAGAAAAATCAAAAGAATTACTGACATTAATTGCTTTTATATTATTATGATTACAGTACTCCGTTAACTTTTCACTTGGACATAGAAATACATCGATAGCTCTATTTCTTACTACTGCAACATGTGATAACAGAAACCTTTTTATACTAAGTTTAGGATCCAAGCGGGCGCACCTCTTAAAGCAGTTGCTGTTCTTATATCCGTCACATCCTTTTAAATCGTTGTATACGCATGTGCCTTTGGGGCAGATGTGCGTGTAATCTCTTATTGTTTGTACTGCTCTTGCACCTTCAATTGCTTGGTACATAGTGTTGGGAGAAAAAACAATATTATTCAGATGTACCACATCGGGATTAAATTCTTTAATAATTGTTAGAACTTCTTGCATCAACTTTCTATCTAAGAAAAAATTATAGTACAATTTCTGTATGAGATTATACTCACGAACAATATTAATATGGCATTTTGTGCCAATAACTGCTCTAATATGTTTATCAAAAGTTAATAGACACACGGTGTGTCCTTCGCTCTCGAGAATGTTTTTCTCTCGTCTTGTTTGAACTTCTGTCCCTCCGTGTTCATAAAGATCGTTGATCAAAAGTATTCTCATGTACGCTCCAATCTATCGTTGCCTCTCTACTGCTTGCGATATATCTGGTTCATAGAGGCTTCTAGTTTAAATTTTCATGGTCAAATGTATCCTACTACCACTTTCTATTTCTCATAAATTATCCTTTACAGCGTGGTGTTGTGTAGCAGTTTATAGGGTATAAAAAAATAATCTATGTACTTTGTCATCTGGTTAAAACCATGATAGTAAGC
>JAVBJY010000094.1:0-4996 GCA_031546735.1 Eubacteriales bacterium | reverse complement strand
CTTTGTTTCGTTTTCAAATATACCCTCTTCTTTTACTCTCTTTAGTATGAAGGCATTTGTCGAATGCAAAATCATCCCATACTCGATGATGACAATTTCAAACAGCTTTCCCGCTAGATATTTTGACTTAACTGTGATGAAGTATGACGTTACGTCGCAAAAATCTAACAACTGCAATACCTTTAACGTCGCCTTGTCCTTTTTGTCGTAATAATAATTTGCCTTTTCGATATAGTCGAAGGATAAATTTTTGTCGGCAAAGGCACGGGCGTTCATCTTGGCTTCTTTCGCCAACGCGTTATAATAGTGATAGTTAAACAGACCTTTGTCTACGGTATCGATATTCTGAAAGGGCTTGATGCCGATGGCGAGCACCGCCTCCAGATTCTCTCTTAAATATTCGGGCTTTGTCATATCCCCTTTGACATATTGGTCGATCAACGTTTGCCTATATTGAAAATATTTTTTTAATGTATTCACAATGACACCTTTCACTTTCCAAGTATTTCAACTAGATTTAGCGCATATTTTTGATATAATAGGTGTATATCATCAAAAACATAAATGTAAAGAGAGGTTATTCTATATGGATATGCAAACGAGAAATCGCGCGCCAAAAAATTTTTTGGAGGCGTATGAAACTGAAATCGCACCAAAACTCAAAAGCATTGATATTTTACTCAAAACCTTTGAGCAAGAAATTTCGACAGAGACAGCCGCCAATGTTCTCGATTTGGATTTGGTAGAATTAAAAGCGCTGATGGACGAAATGAACATTCGCACCATCAATAAGCACAACTTTTTTTTGATTATGAAGAAAGGCAAAAGCAAAATTTGTCAAATGTTTAAACGTGAACTCTCTTGTGGTTCGCCTTATTTTTACAGCAAGAAGGATATCTCTTACATATACGACCTAGACCCAAAGCAGATTAGCAGTGCGTGCGATTTTCTTGAACTTGAAGAGATCACCGCCTATACGTTACCGATTTTGTTTGCACAGATACCTGTAACCGTTTAAATCTATGGTTTAATGCAATGCAAGTTCTGAAAGGTTGGGATAGGCGCATATGCCTATCCCAACCTTTCTATATGCTAGGAAAGTGCTTCGCTCTGTTCTTCCTCGGCTTGCTCTGGTGCTTCACGATTTTTTTGTTCCTCTCTTTTCGCCTTAATCATGTCGTACAGTTTTTCCATCGCATCATGTAGCCCGCCCACTTCATCTATAATTTGTTCGGTCACAGCTTCTTTGCCGATCAAGATACTGCCTACATCGTTTGCCAATCTTCCAGTCGCAACCATCAATCTTCTGAACCGCGCCTTCGAGATACGCGAATTGTTTACGACAAATTCTGTAATGCGCTCTTGCATCTTGTCAAAATAATTATACGTTTGGGATACCCCTATAATTGTGCCGTTCATCCGTATGGGATGAATGGTCATCGTGCCGCTTGGGGAAATAAAAGAATAATCCGCCGCAACCGCCAACGGCACCCCGATGGAATGTCCGCCACCAAGCACCAAAGAGACCGTCGGCTTGCCGAGTGTCGAAATAATTTCAGAGATGGCAAGGCCAGCCTCGACGTCGCCCCCTACCGTATTTAACATGATCAGCAAACCGTCGATCTCCACGTTTTCTGCGATGGCCACCAATTGGGGAATGACATGTTCATACTTTGTGGTCTTGTTCTGGGGTGGCTGGACGACATGTCCCTCGATTTGACCGATGATGGTCAAACAATGAATGGTGCCTCTCGGATTTTTTGTGACGGCTTCTTTAATGGGGAGCTGACCATACTGCATGACTGTATCTTTTTGCTCTTCTTTTGGCTCTTCCGGTTGTTCATTTGGTTGTTCGATCTCTTCCTTTTCCTTTTCTTGCTCTTCTGATATATTCATACGCCAATCCTCCTACTGTGCACTTGTTATTCCAACAATGCGCTGATGCGTTGCATCTAGTATTTCCAGATTTGTAATAAATATCACTGTCTCCAATCAGAGCAAAAACGGTGCACCTCCCACAGACTTATCTTTCGCGCCCTTAAGAAGCCGTTTAATACAAAATTTTAAATTTATTCTTTTGAAATTCCAAAAGCCCCTCATCGCGCATATGACCAAGCTCTCTCGATAAGGCACTGCGGTTGACACAGATATAATCGGCTAGTTCATCACGTGTAAACGGAATGGTGAACGTTCGGTCTTCGACGCTCTTCATTTGTAGGTTCAAATAGGTGATGATTTTGTCGCGAATTGTTTTTTTTGAGAGTATGTCCATTTTGCGGTTTAGCATAATATTTTTACGGGCAATTGTTTTTAATAAATTTTCAATCAGTTGACCATGGCACGTACAAGACGCCGCACAGGTACGGATAATTTTTTTTAGCTCTATAAATAAGATGTCACTGTCTGCTGCTGCCAAAACGGCGACCGGGCTTTTTTTTAGCTCGGCGCAAGCAATCGCCTCACCAAACATCTCCCCCGTACGAAGTTCGTCAACGATGACACGGTTGCCGTCTATATCTTCTTTTACAATTTGAACATTGCCCTTTATGACGATGCCCACATGGGTTACTTCTGCATCCTCCAAAATAAGAAAATCATTTTTTTGATAGGACACACGTCGTGCATCTAAACAGTGTAAGATGCTTGTCAAATCTTCGGTGCCAATCGACCCAAACAACTCTGTTTTCGCTATGATGTCAAAATCATTCTTCAAAGAGATCACTCCTTGTTGCATAAGCAACAGATTTATTTCGTTTCATATTGTATACTCTTTCTATACCAACTTTATATCAACAATACTTTCATCCTAAGGGGGAAATAATAATGATAAGACAAATTATAGAAATCAATGAAGAGCAATGTAACGGGTGCGGCCTTTGTGTACACGCCTGTCACGAGGGGGCCATCGGTTTGGTAGAGGGAAAGGCAAAACTGTTGCGCGACGATTATTGTGACGGCTTAGGAAACTGCTTGCCAGTCTGTCCGACGGGTGCGATTACGTTTATCGAACGAGAAGCAGATCCATTTGATGAAGCCACTGTAAAAAAGAATATAGAAGAAAAAGTACCCAACTTGGCTTGCGGATGCCCTGGCACAAACACAAAAGTGATTACACATGCGGCAGAACAACCACGTGACCACGTCCCCACAATGCAATCAGAACTTTCCCAATGGCCAATCCAAATCAAACTGGTGCCACCCAATGCTCCCTATTTTAAAAATGCAGATTTGTTAATTGCTGCCGATTGTACCGCCTTTGCGTATGGCAATTTCCACGACGAATTTATTAAAAATAAAATCACACTCATCGGGTGCCCTAAACTCGACGAAGGTGATTATACAGAAAAGCTCATGCATATATTAAAAGCGAACGATATCAAAAGTGTGACGGTTGTGCGCATGGAAGTTCCTTGCTGTGCAGGCATCGCCAATGCGACCATCGCGGCGCTTAAAGATTGCGGCAAAATGATTCCGTGGCAAGTGGTAACCATCACAACGGATGGCAAGAAAGTTTGATCTGCAAACTTTTAACCACAATTTATATATCACTTTTTACCTCTGTTCATCAAGCCCCGCGGCATGCCGCGGGGCTTGTGCTCATTGCCGTCGGCACCTTATTGATGGTGTTATAACGTACTGGCTTTCGGCTCATCTGCTTCTTGGGCAAACAACGCTTTCGAAAACATCTGTGCGTCAAATGCCTGCAAATCTTCTAGTTTTTCGCCGACGCCAATATAGCGTACGGGTATTTTTAATTCGTTCTTGATGGCGATGACAATGCCACCCTTTGCCGTTCCGTCAAGCTTTGTCAAAACGATACCCGTGATGCCTGCCGCCTCTTTAAACAACTTGGCTTGTTGTAACGCGTTTTGACCAGTCGTCGCATCCAAAACCAAAAGCACTTCGATTTGCGCGTCTGTGTATTCTCTTGTGATAATTTTAAAAATCTTCTTTAGCTCTTCCATAAGATTTTTTTTGTTGTGTAGTCTGCCCGCTGTATCGCAAATTAATACATCTGTCTTTCTTGCTTTGGCCGCTTGCACCGCATCGTATACGACGGCACCGGGGTCTGAGTTTTCTTGGTGCTTAATGACGTCAACGCCATTTCTCGTGCCCCACACTTCAAGCTGGTCAATGGCCGCCGCCCGAAATGTATCCGCGGCCGCAAGTAGCACTTTTTTGTTTTGCGATTTTAAATGATGGGTCAGTTTTCCGATTGTGGTCGTTTTGCCCACACCGTTCACGCCAATGACAAGAAGCACTGTCGGTGACTTTAGTTTAAAGGGCGTATTGTCTTCCTCCAACATCTCTGTGATGACGTCGATGATAAATCCACGTACACGGTCTACTTCCTTTATCTTTTCTTTTTTAACCCGCTCACGTACGGTTTGGATAATTTTCATGGACGTCTCTACCCCGATATCGGCCATGATTAACGCTTCTTCTAGCTCTTCATATAGTTCTTCGTCTATTGTTGCAAAGTTTTTTAATACTTGCTCAACGCCGCTTAGTATGTTTTCACGGGTTTTCGAAAGCCCCGCTTTCATTCTACCAAAAAAACTCAACTTCTTTTGCTCTGGTTGTTGCTCTGGTTGTTGTTCTGGCGTATCGACTGCCGCTTCCACCACACTGTCTGTTGGCGTTGGCGTTGGTTCCTCTGCCGTGTTATCCTCTTCGACGATATCTTCTATCGCTTCTTGCACTGGTAGTTCGGGTACTTCTTCTTGTACATGTTCCTGCACATCTTCCGCTACCGCTTCTACCGCTTCTTCGACCTCGTCTGGCGACACCAAAGGCGCGGATGCTTCTTCCAGTTCTTCTGCCAAGTCCGGCTGTGCCACCGATTCGACAGGTTTTGGCTCTTCCACTTTCTTTTTCTTAAATAAATCTAGTAATCCCATGTGTTTGCCCTTTCTATACTGGTGCGTCCCCTGAAAAATTAACCGACACCAATTTTGATATACCTTGCTCTTGCATGGTGACGCCGTATAATACG
>JAVBJY010000138.1:0-18931 GCA_031546735.1 Eubacteriales bacterium | reverse complement strand
AAAGATTGGAGGTGGTTGGTATGAAGAAATTTGAAGAACGTATGCAGACATTGATACAGTTCGGAACATCTTTGATTGCCCTCTTGACCTTCATAGTGTTATTGATTACGCTATTGAAATAAAGAAAAAACCGTTCTGCTATACGACTAGCGAACGGTTTAAATAAAACAAACTGTTGGTGAGGCCAAAGCCGCATTTGCGGAGTTGCCTTGCTTTTATTATACCACAATTCAATAAAAAGTAAAGATAGAGGCGCTTAAATTTTTAAGCGTCTTTTACTGTGGGTTGGAGGGTTTCTCGCTCCCGCCAGTCTTCTTTTCCTGAGGTGCATATGCGCAGTAAAAGTGAAATTCGCACAGGATTCTTTGTCATCATGCACGGTATTTTGTAGCAATGTGTACGATGATGTGATATGATAAAGTTCGGCAAGGCAACAGGTACCGGAAAGCATCGCGGTTTTTGGCCTCCTTATCTTTCAAAAGATTGGAGGTGGTTGGTATGAAGAAATTTGAAGAACGTATGCAGACACTGATACAGTTCGGAACATTTTTGATTGCCCTCTTGACCTTCATAGTGTTATTGATTACGCTATTGAAATAAAGAAAAAACCGTTCTGCTATGCCACTAGCGAACGGTTTAAATAAAATTAAACAAGTTTGAGACCAAAACCGCATTTGCGGAGTTGCCTTGCTTTTATTATACCACAATTCAATAAAAAGTAAAGATAGCGGCGCTTGAAATTTTTAAGCGCCTTTTTGCGTTCAGTTCGTGGAATATAGATCGTAACCCTGTATCAGCACTCATTCGTATACGATTCATCCCGCTTGGACGTTATCTTCTCGCCCCAATCTTTAATGCAGAGCAAGGCGGGAACCAATTCCTCTCCTTGTTCAGTCAGTGAATATTCTACATGGGGTGGAATCTCAGCATATTGGATACGCTTTACAAGCCCATATTCTTCTAATTCTTTTAAAGAGCGGGTCAGCATGATGTTGGTAATGCCTGACAAACGTCTCTTCAGTTCGTTGTATCTTAAGTTAGACCCTGCCAATTTCCATAAAATCGGTATTCTCCACTTTCCGCCAATGATGTTTAACGCTTGCAGAACAGGGCAGCCGTCATGGTATCGAAATGGTTCACTCATATTTTGATCTCCTTTGTTTTTAGGGCACAAAAAAGTGCGTACTTGTTTATTTGTGTTTTGAAGGTATACTCATTATAGCAACAAAACATAAATGAGTAAAGGAGATAATGATTTGAAAAAAGTAATAGCAATCAACGGAAGCCCCCGTAAAAATGGAAACACGGCAACACTGTTGCAGAAAGCGCTAGACGGCGCGACATCTGTTGGAGCAGAAACAGAGTTGATTCATTTATATGACTTAAACTTTAAAGGTTGTGCCAGTTGTTTTGCCTGTAAAAGAAAGGGCAGTCAGTTTATTGGCAAATGTGCCCTTAAGGATGAATTAACCGATGTGATGAACAAAATTATGGGATGCGATGTATTGTTACTGGGTTCACCCCTTTACGTGGGGGATATTACATCGGCGATGCGCGCGCTCATAGAGCGGTTGGTATTTATCAACTATACCTATGATAACCCGATTAACCCATCAACATTCACAGGCAGAATATCCACAGGCCTTATTTATACAATGGGTGCCACAAAGGAAAACATGAAGGGCGCTAAATTCGACGCAAACTTTGAAATCAACCGCATGTTTCTACAGGTTTTAAACGGAGACATAGAGCATATGATTTCGACGGATACATACCAATTTGACGATTACGCAAAGTTCGCAGCTGCGGGGATTAATGTGGAACAGAAAACAAAGGTAAGGAACGAGCAATTCCCAATAGATTTAAAAAATGCCTATGAAATGGCAGTGCGATTGGTTGAGAATCATAGCCACTAGGAGGCAATAAAATGGAAAAGAGAGTATTGGGACTAGATGGCCCGGAGGTTTCGACGATAGGGTTTGGCTGTATGGGTTTAAGTGAATTTTATGGTCAAGCAGACGATGAACAGTCGCGCAAGACCATTTTAACGGCACTGGAATCAGGCATCACCTATTTGGATACAGCCGACAGCTACGCTTATGGCGCCAATGAAGAATTGATCGCGTCGGCTTTGAAAGACTGGAAAGGCAATGTTTTTATTGCCTCAAAATTTGGGATTGTAAGAGAACCTGGCGTATATGAAAGAAAAATTAACGGTCGCCCCGAATATGTTAAAAAAGCAGTAGAGGCAAGTTTACGAAGGTTACAAGTTGACACAATTGACTTATATTACTACCATAGAATAGATGCAACCACACCAATCGAGGAAACCATTGGCGCAATGGCAGACTTGGTGCGGGAAGGCAAAATCAAATACATCGGGTTATCAGAAGCTTCACCAGAGACGATTAGACGAGCCAACAAGGTGCATAAAATCACAGCCGTACAATCGGAATATTCTCTGATGACAAGAAAGCTTGAACAGAATGTGTTTCCTGTTTTAAGAGAATTAGGAATTGGGTTTGTTGCCTATAGCCCTCTAAGCAGAGGACTATTAAGCGGAAAATTAAGCAAAGAAACGTTGACACAAGGGGGAGATTTGAGAAGCCAATTAATCCCACGTTTAAGTGAAGAAAACCTGGCATACAATCAAAAACTTGTGGATGTCGTGACAGAACTTTCAGCGCAAAAAGGAGTTACGACGGCACAGCTTTCATTGGCATGGGTTCTTTCCAAAGGCAATGATATTATACCGATACCGGGCACCAAGAGGGTGCAGTATTTATTAGAAAATATAGAGGCAGTGGATATCAAATTAAGCAACAGCGAAATAAGACAAATTGAAGCGGCCATACCACAGGAGCAGGTGCGTGGAGAACGCTACGCAGAATCCGGGCGCATTGGCTTAGAAGAATATTAGAAGACTATTTAGAGGAGAATGACACCATGGAACAAGTTATTAAATTATTAAAAGAAAGCCCTACAATCTATTTTGGAACAGCCGATAAAAATGGCCGTCCACACGTCAGACCGTTTGCATTTATGCTCGAGCGAGAGGGCAAACTATACTTCACAACATCAAGTAAAACAAGTGCGTTTGCCGATTTGAAGAGCAATCCGTATACAGAGATTTCCGTTATGGCACCAGAATACAAATGGGTTCGCATCTCGGCGAAAGTTGTTTTTACAGATGACAAAGAAATAAAAGAGTTTCTCATTGGAAACAATGAATCTGTAAAGGGGATCTACGGCACAGCCAGCAATCCAGACTTTAATTTGTTTTATTTAACGGAAGGCGTAGCCACGCTGTCTGATTTTTCTGGCAACCCGCCACAAACTTTTACGTTATAATCAAAATTGTATAAACAAGGAGGGCATGACCATGCATTATGTGACAGCAGCACTAAACGTTGTGAGTGATAGAGATTTTGATGAAATCTTGCAAGTATTTAAAACCATGGAAGAAGAAACGAATAAGGAACCGGGGTGCATAAAATTTCATGCATACCCACTGAGCCGTGAAGACAGAAAGATTATGTTATGGGAAATATGGGAAGATAAGGCGGCGTTAGGCGAACATTTTGAGATGCCGCATACGAAAGCGGCGCTTGCCCAAAACTTGACTGTGGTCGAGTGGATGTTAACAAGCGACGTATAGTCGATTCAAATTCAAATAGCCGCATCAACCAGAGGATTGGGTTGATGCGGCTATTTTTATGCCCATCTATCCCTTCCGCTTTGCATGTGTGTTCACAATAACCGCATACCCTTGTGCGGTCATCTTCTCTTCCCACTCCATCTGTAAAATTTCTAGTTCTTCAGCATAGTCGGTCTTCGTCTCGTCGTCATCATAAGGCAACACTTCTGCCACTTCGATCGTAAATTTATCTTTTCCCCATTTGGTGTAATCGCTTTGCAATTCACGATTCACGTAGGAACCAGCGTTTAATTTAAACGTAGCGCCGTTGATAAAGGTTCTCGTGTTCTTATGCCCTACGACATGACATTTTTTTAATTGTTCGCATTTGATGACGATGACACCCATCTCATGCTTCATATTTTTGTATTCTTCCACCATTTGTTTTCGATTGCTTTGGTTTTGGTTCATGAAATTCGCATCCTTTCGATCTTATATAATAGTGCAACATGAATGATCAGTTACTAAATTAGTAATTTACTAACTTGAATTTATCCTATCACCCTTTGCGAACATTGTCAAGCACCGAGCGGCACATTTTGAATTTGCTGTTTTGCTGCCTATTGAATAATTATTTATGATGATGTATAATCGATAGGGCATCACGCTTCATTCGAGGCGGGTTTGCCAATAAGACGTAGCACAAAAATATAATATTGGAGGAAAATCATCTATGAAGAAAATTTTAAAACTTATTTTAGCGGCGACCTTACTCGTGAGTCTTGCGGGATGCGGCGGTGCAAAGGCCACTGTAACGGTAGGGCTTGACGAGAACTTCCCACCAATGGGCTTTCGCGATGACAAAGGCAATCTAACAGGCTTCGATATCGACATGGCAAACGAAGCGGCAAAGAAGATGGGCACGACAATAACGTTTCAACCGATTGCGTGGTCAGCAAAAGAACTTGAATTGTCGTCAAAGAAAGTAGACATGCTTTGGAACGGCTTGACCATCACGGACGAAAGAAAAGAGAAGATGCTTTTCTCGGCTCCTTATTTAAAAAATAAGCAAATCATCGTTGTTAAAAATGACAGCGGCATCAGCACAAAAGCCGACTTGGCTGGCAAAACAATCGGTATTCAAAAAGAATCCTCTGCTGTTGACGCCGTAAATAGTGACACAAGCACAAAAGAGTCTCTTGGCGATATCGTAGAGTATGACGACAACATCATGGCATTTCAAGATTTGCAAATTGGCAGAATTTCCGCCGTTGTATTAGATGAAATCGTTGCCCGTTATTATTTGGCACACAACGAAACACCGTTCACGATCTTAGAGGATAACTTCGGCGACGAAGAATACGGTGTGGGTATGAGACTTGACGACACCGAATTGCAGGCAAAATTGCAAAAAGCATTAGATGAAATGAACGCAGACGGCACAGCCGCCGCTATCTCTAAAAAGTGGTTTGGCGAGGATATCGTAATCAAAAACTAGCGTCATGCCTTGCTCTATCCCATTTGATGCGCCGCATACAGACGGATAGAGTTGGTCAGAATGGATGGTCAAAAATATGTCTATACAATCAATGTTGCTGCAAATGCTTCACGGCTCTATACCGACGATCGGGTTGTTTTTTGTCACTCTTTTGCTGGGTATACCGTTTGGCTTTATGCTCACGTTACTTTATAACAGCAAAAATAAGGTGGTACATAATGTTACAGGTGTCTACATTCTTTTGATGCGCGGCACGCCGCTGCTGTTGCAGTTGTTTTTTATTTGCTATGGCATGCCGTTTCTTCCATTCATAGGTAAATACATGGTGTTTAGCCGTCTGACATGCTGTTGTATTGCGTTTGTCTTAAACTACATGGCGTATTTTGCAGAGATTTTTAGAGGCGGTCTTTTGGCCATCGACAAAGGGCAGTCGGAAGCGGCAAAAGTATTGGGGCTTACCAAAGTACAAACGTTTTGTAAGATTATATTTCCGCAGATGCTACGGGTGTCTCTTCCTGCCATCAGCAACGAGGCCATTATACTGGTAAAGGACACGTCTCTTGTCACGGCTTTGGGCGTGACTGAACTGCTCCAAACCACAAAAAACATCGTAACCGTTACGGCGCATATATTTCCTTACGCGGTCGCGGCTCTCTTTTACCTGTTCATGTCATGGTGTCTTACCCTTCTGTTTAGACATTTAGAGAAAAAGTATTCTTTTGAATAGGGGGGAGGGACAATCAATGGATCAAATGATAGCAGTACATAATTTACAAAAGAATTTTGACGATCTGGTCGTTTTAAACGGCATCAACCTCGAATTAAAAAGAGGGCAAGTCACCGCCCTCATTGGGCCATCGGGTTCGGGCAAGAGCACATTGTTACGCTGTCTTGTCGAACTTGAACGCGCCCATGCAGGCGACATCATCATTGAGGGTGAGCACCTTTGTAAAGAGGGGCACTACCCACACGAACGCGTTATCGCGAGCATTTGTGGCAAAATGGGCATGGTCTTTCAGCAGTTCAACTTGTTTCCCCACATGACGATCGAACAAAATCTGTTGTGTGCGCCTATGAGCTTAAAGAAGATGCCCAAGAGCAAGCTTTTGCCTATGTGCCACGATTTGCTTGCCAAGGTTGGCCTTTCGGACAAAATACATGAAATGCCGTCCCATCTGTCGGGTGGGCAAAAACAGCGTGTCGCAATCGCGCGGGCGCTAATGATGAACCCGGATATCCTGTTGTTTGATGAACCGACCTCGGCACTAGACCCCGAGCTGACGCAAGAGGTTTTAGAGGTCATTCGCTCTCTTGGCAAAGAAAAAATGACGATGATTATTGCGACCCATGAAATCGGGTTCGCGAGAGACGCCGCCAATCACGTTATTTTTATGGACAAAGGCGTGGTGGTGGAAGAAGGGTTGCCTGATGCCGTCATCGACCGACCGACCCAAGAACGAACCAAACTGTTTTTACAAAAAATTTATTAGAAACTGTGGCAACACAAGCGAGGTGTGTTTACGATGAACCCCTATACAGATCATACAACAGAACCAGAGGATTTTGCACTACAAGCGACGATTGCCCCCCGAGAAGACCCGACCGAGATTACGCTTTGCATAACAGCCGAAAAAGGAACAGCGGTCAAGGTAGACGGTGCTTTTTTGACCATGCACGAACATGCATCGGGCACATGCGTTGGTGCCATGGTCTACCGTTTTACAGATGAAGACACCAAAATATTTAAAATAAAAGCATTGAATCAACACCGCAAAAAAGAAATAGAGGCAGCGGCTACATGCCGGGTATCAAGCCCCGCCTTAAAATTTATAGACTATAGCGAGGCGGCCAACTCGAAAAATATTGTCATCACGGGTGTGGTAAAAGATGTACATGACCGGATGCCACGCTTAGAGGTAAACGGTGAGACGTTAAATGTGAGTACGTATACGGGCGCGTGGGAGCATAAAGTGGTGCTAAACGACGAGGTGACAAAACTCAATTTTGTGGCTACCAATAAGTTTGGACGTGCGACAGTTGTGCCCAAAATAATAAGACTTGTCTTAGATGCGCCAGTGGTGGAAGTCGATCCACTCCCGATTAATGCGGGCGAAACGAGTTTGCTACTTACGGGCGCAGTACGAGATAAAAATGATCCATCGCCAACGCTTACCGTAAACGGCACAAAGGTGCATGTTAGTAATTTCAGTGGAAAGTGGAAACATGAAATCGAACTCGAAGACGGGCTAAACTTTATTGACATGGTGGCAACAAACTCGTTTGGCAAATCGACAACAGAGACGCGGGCGATCCAATTCGGTGTATCCACGCCAGTTTTGACTGTAACCGAGATTATACTGAACAAGCTTAAAAGAACCGCCACCATTAGTGGAACGGTGAAAGACCAGACAGACAAACAGCCAGTTGTCAAAATTAATGGGGACGTCGTATCCGTAAGTACCTTTAGTGGTAATTGGGAAAAAGAAGTCATTCTCTATGAGGCGACGAATACATTTAATATCGTGGCCACCAACAAGCTTGGCAAGTCAGCCACGGTTACAAAATTTGTTGATGCGCAGTTTTAATAAAAAGCGATCGGCGATGCGCAAATAGGTCGGTATGTCACTTTTGTTTTCACCTCAGCACACAAAAAAATCTGTGCGTACTCTTTACACAGCGTCTACTTTGTTTTATAATAGAGGTATATCTGGGCGTGGCGTAGTTTGGTAGCGCGCTAGCATGGGGTGTTAGAGGTCGCAAGTTCGAATCTTGTCGCCCAGATCTTTTTTAATACATCGTGTAAAAAACAAGCGCTATTCGCGAGGAACATATCGCGAATAGCGCTTGTTTTTTTGGAGGCGCATCATAACAACGAGAGCTGTTGGTATTCATACCCCGTCTTATAACTCTCGATGATATCCTTCATCTTATACAGAAGCCCCACTCGTTCGCACTCTTTCGCAAATGCGGCGTACAGCGTCTTAAAATTCGGGCTACCACATTGGTATTGGTTGCCGTATTGCGCGATATATTTTTCTTTTAGACCGGGAAACAACCCCTCCAGTTTTTGAAAATAATGCTCTCGTTGGTTTTGGCGAAGGGTCACGCCAAAAGAGGGATACACAAATCGGGCGCCGTTTTGTTTTGCCCTTCGCACAATGTCCACCATATTTTCTTTCGTATCATTTATAAAAGGCAACACGGGCATCAACAGTACGCCGCAGTATAGGCCGCTACTTGCCAGTCGTTCCACCGCCTCAAAGCGTTTAGACGAAGGCGCGACATGTTGCTCGATCATCTTTGAGAGCGTGTCCTCTGCTGCTGTGATGGACAACTTCACAAGCACCGGCGCATGCTTCTTTATATCTGTCAAAACATCAATGTCTCTTGTCACAAGGGGGCTTTTTGTTGCAATCGTAACGCCAAACCCATATCGGTCGATCTGTTTCAGCGCCGCCCGTGTCAGTTCTAACTGTTCTTCATGGGGATTGTATGGATCACTCATGGCCCCCATGCCGACGACGCCCTTCTTTATTTTTCGTCTCAAATCATCTTGCAAAATGGATACCGCATTTTCTTTCGCACGCACCCGATCAAAGTCGTCGATATGATAGCATTCGCTTCGGCTGTCACAATAGATGCAACCATGACAACAACCCCGATAGATGTTTGTCGTATAGTCGGTGCCAAACCATTCTGTCGATTTTGTGGGTGTTAAAAGTTTCTTTGCCTCAATATAGTCCATCGTGATCACCTGTTTTTCTTCGATTATGTCCGCTTGCGCTAAAAAGTATATTTGACTTCTGCCTGTACACGTTTTAAAATATAATGTAAGTGTTACAGCGTAAGTATTTATCCAGATCAATACCCTTTATAGTATACTATTTTGGAGGTTACCGCAATGAATCAAATTGAATTTAGAAAAGCAACTGTGGCGGACATCCCACAGCTTGTTGTGATGAGAGAAATGCAGCTTCGTGATGAAGGCTTGGCTTGCGACTACGATATCAAACAAGATCTCTTTACATATTTTACAGATACCATGACAGACGGTACCTTTATCGCATGGCTTGCTTTGTGCGGCGATGTAGTGGTGGGTACAAGCGGCGTTATTTTCTACAGGCTTCCGCCACATTATAACAACCCCACGGGGCATATCGCGCACATTTCCAATATGCATACGCTTGCCTCTCGCCGTAGGCAGGGCATCGCCACCACACTTTTGAACAAAGTCATTGAGGAAGCGCGTGCGAGGGGTTGCATTATGGTTCGGCTTAACTCGTCAAAAGAGGGTAGGGCGTTGTATATACGTTTTGGGTTCTACGAAAAAAATAATTTATTTGAATTTATGTTGTAGTGCCTCAAAAGGCACGCCGTTCGGCGTTTGCGATTTTTGGAATATCGCATGAGATAAACGAAGCCCGTCGGCTAAAAAAAATGTATTGACATGCCTTTTTATGTAAATTATAATGAGAAAAAATTAAAAGCATTCATAATGCGGGGGTAGAATTATGGCAAATACAGCTTACAATCCTTTCGAAAATGCACAAGCACAATTTGAAAAAGTAGCAAACATCCTTGACTTAGATCAAGGTATGAGAGACCTTCTTTGCCAACCGATGAAAGAATTTCACTTCACGATTCCTGTGAAGATGGATGACGGCACTACAAAAGTATTTAAAGCATTTCGTATGAAACACAACGATGCGAGAGGCCCTGCAAAAGGCGGCATCCGTTTTCATCCTCACGAAACAGTAGACACCGTACGTGCTCTTTCGATGTGGATGACATGGAAATGTGCAGTCGTTGACATTCCACTTGGCGGCGGCAAGGGCGGCGTTATCTGTGACCCACATAACCTTTCACTTGCAGAGCAAGAAAAAATATGCCGTGGCTTCGTAAGACAACTTCATCATCAAATCGGGCCAAATGTAGACGTGCCAGCACCAGACGTTATGACAAACGGTCAACACATGGTATGGATGATGGATGAATATGAAGCGCTTATGGGCGGACGTTATCCTGGCGTGATCACAGGCAAACCTGTTGGTTCGGGCGGCTCTCTTGGTCGTACAGAAGCAACTGGCTATGGCGCGATCTACTTATTGCAAGATCTTCTTCGTATCCAAAATAAAAAAATAAGCGAAACAAGCGCAAGCATCCAAGGCTTCGGCAACGTGGCTGAATATGCAGCGAAATTATACCAAAGTAAGGGCGGCAAAGTTGTTGCGGTTTCTTGCTGGAGCCAAACAGACAAACAATCTTACACGTTTAAAAATGCCAACGGCATTGATATCGAAGCACTGGTTGCTACAAAAGATTCTTTTGGTAGCATCGACACAGAAAAAGCAAAAGCAATGGGTCTTGAAGTGTTACCAGGCGACGCTTGGCTTGCACAAGATGTAGACATCTTAATCCCAGCGGCAATCGAAAACCAAATTACACCAGAAACATTTAAAGCGGTTTCGAAACAAGTAAGCATTATCTGCGAAGGCGCAAACGGCCCTACAACACCAGACTGTGACGAACTAATCCGCGAACGCGGCATTGCCCTCATCCCAGACTTCTTGTGTAACGCAGGCGGCGTAACATGCAGTTACTTCGAACAAGTACAATGCAACATGAACTATTTCTGGTCAAGAGAAGAAACGCTCGAAAAACTTGAATTTACGATGACCAAAGCGTTCCGCGCTGTGTATGATCTTGCAGCAGAGAAAAATCTTTATATGCGTGATGCAGCGTATGTAATCGCCATCAACAGAGTAGCAGACGCTGTTAAACTTCGTGGCTGGGTATAAAATTTTATAAAGTGTAAATGAAAAGAGGGCAAAACCGGATATTCCGTGTTTTGCCCTCTTTTTTAGTTTCTTGCCAGTGGTATTTGTTATTTCGGGAACCTTTTTCGATCAACTTTGCTCTATCCATATGAACGGAAGATGACTTTCGCCGTTCACATAATGAACAAAATAATCATACAGAGGTGATCAATTTGGATTGGATTGTGATAGAGCCGGCAACAGAGGAAGCGCATCAGGTGCTTCCTGTTAGTAAAGCCACCCAAGCAATCGTATCAATACGAGAGAAAGAAACATTCTTTTTTTCCGAAACGAAATCGTATAAAACCAATATGTTTCGAGTGGCCAACAGTATACTAAACAATAGTGCTGATGCGGAAGATGCAGTAAGCGAAAGCATCATGAAGTCATATGCAAGTCTACATACGTTAAAAAAGCAAGAGAGCTTTAAGCCTTGGATCATGAAAATATTGGTCAGAGAGTGCTACAGGATTTTAAACAAACGAAGACGCCTTGATTATTATGAAGTTATGCCTGATCTCCCCGTGATAGAGGAGGATCATACGCAGATTTTGTGGACATATGTCAACCAGCTTCCATGCGAATTTCGCAGTGTCGTCATGCTGTTCTATTATGAAGACATGAGTATAAAACAGATAGCCCATACACTTTCCTTATCGCAAGGCACTGTGAAATCAAGGTTATCCCGTGCAAGAGCAAAATTAAAAGTATGGATCGAAGAGAATGGAGGGCTTGATGATGATAGATTTCGATAAGGAACTCAAGAACTATGCAAAGAGGGAACCAATGCTGGTTCCAACAGGCTTTGAGGAGCGGATGGATCATCTGATTAACCAAATTTCTAAAAAAGGGGAGAAACGTGGCTTTCGTTATAAGATGCTAAAGCCATCATTTGTTGCCGCTACAATTGGCGCGTGCATCGTTCTGGCAAGCGGCATCGCATATGCATCAGGCATCATATCAGGATTCGATGTCGACTGGTACGGAAATAAAATCAGAGCGTATAATGACGAAGAACGTCCAAGTGCACCGTATGCAATGGCTGAAGGATATGTGCCAGAATCTGCCGACGAATATGCATTTCGTCACATTCAAAATGAAGGAGAGCTGCGACGGATTGGACGTATAGAAAAAAATGGGTTTTTTAGTGAAAGAAGTGCGACGGGGTTGAATGGGAACGTGGAGACGCTCGATGAGTTGCAAAAACTGTTAAGCGAAGCAGATGTGTCACTGTTAAAGGTGCCTTCTTATATACCGGAAGGGTATGGGCTAGAAGCGATTCAGGTTTCTTATTATCTTAGCCCAAAGCTGATCGACCCATACATGGCACCATCTGCGGTTTCAATTAGTAAAAACGGAAATCAAATGCAGGTATTTACCATGCCTGACGGCTACAAAAAATACATCGATTCATATCAGATTACATTGAAAAATAGCAGTGGCAGTTATCTTGATATGATAGGCAACTTTGATACAAACCTCGATATGACATTTAATGTGCGACCAGACACAGTGGTGCGCAATCCAACCATTAACGGATTCCCTAAAGCAATATACTATACCAACGCGATCAAAGAGGGGGAGACGACAATCCTCTCTACCATTCTCACGGTAGAGCAAAAAATGGAGGCGGTAGAAGCGTATGCCGAGGACAATTTAGATTACAGCAACAGTGGAAAGTGTGACAAGCCTTCTGTAAATCGCTATACCCATATCCAATATCAAGTGATCGCAACCAATAACCCAAAAATAGATGAAGTTGAAATGACACGAATCATCGACAGTTTGCATGCGACGCAAGCTGTATCATAACAAGTAAGCAATCATACTTTTGTGGTTTCAATCAGTACAGCTACCGATGCATGCGGCTAGAGCATCAAAGTGCACAAATTATTTTTTGTATACCTCTTACAATTTCGCTCATAATGACGTATAATGGATGAAAATATGATGTTATTTATGATAATGTGTACAAAAACAAGTCTGCATGTTGGGGGTTGAACAACAATCATGAAAATCAATGTGCCAATCATCTATGTGACGCCAGGCATGGTCACCAGTGAACCATTGCTGACCGATGTGGGTCTGACAATCTGTCGGTCGGGTCGATGTCTGAGCGAGACCGTAATTAGTCAAATTATCGGGCATGGCTATAAGTATATCGCCATTGAACGAAGCTCTATTCCGGAGGATGTTTTAAACAGTATCCTTCAGACCAGCGGGACAATCTCCTCTGTCATCCAAAGCGAAGAATTTATACGATTTGAAACTAGGTATGATGCCCAGCTAGAGCGCGCCAAGCAAATCATTGTCGATATTTCAAAGGAAAAAAAAATAGACATGAACGAAATCAACCAAACCATCAACAAGACGCTCGAATGTGTTGAGTTTAGAACCAGTGTCTTTGACTATCTAAACCACATCAGGGTGAAAGACGATTATACATATCAACACAGCATCAATGTTTCGATTATTGCCAATGTGTTTGCCAAGTGGCTGAACCTAAACGCGGAAGAGATACTGTTTATAACCGTTGCGGGCATGCTTCATGATGTCGGCAAGACACAGATTGACCCCAACGTCTTAAACAAAAAAGGAAAGTTGACCGACGATGAATTTGCGCTGATCAAAACACATGCTAAGCGTGGCTACGATCTCATCAGGCGACAGAATATACCCGATCGTATTAAGGACGCCGTCTTAATGCATCATGAAAAAATTGACGGAAGAGGGTATCCCTATGGGTTGGTTGACTTGCAGATCGAACCCTTCGCGAAGATTGTGTCTATCTGCGACATTTATGATGCGATGACGTCAAACCGCGTTTACCGCGCGCGTATGTGTCCGTTTGATGTCATCAGAACGTTTGAAAGAAGCTCGTATGGTCAACTAGACACCAACTTTCTGTTGGTATTTTTAAGAAATATCGCCTACATGTATCTGGGCGTCAAAGTTCTTTTGTCTAATAACATCGAAGCGGAAGTGGTGTTTATCAACAACAACAATCTGTCTAGACCTATTGTCAAAACCATTCGAGATGAAGTAATTGATTTGTCTTATAGCAAAGAGCTTTATATTTATAGCCTTGTATGATCTTATTTTGTCAAATTTTGTGATCGTATGTCATTTTTTTATTGCCACCCACCTAAATTTAGATAGACCCAAAATAATTAACCAAAGTATTGATTAAATAGGTCTTGAAATTGGTTTATAGATTCTGGGAGGTCACGTATGAGCAAACTATCTTTTAAAACTTTTTGTATTGAGTTTTATGGGGAGAGCAAAAAATGCCAAGCGATGAAGTATATAAGCTCTTTAAAAAGGAAGAGGTTTTGGCAATGGGGTTTATACAACAGACATCAGAGAGCAAGCGGTTATACTGCTTAAGGGGATAAAGTAATATAGATGGGCGAGTAGAAAGGCACGAATTGAAAACAGAAAGGGGAAAGCCAGTAAGGCGATCCTAAACATATATGAATACAATGAGCCAATTGCGATTGATAATTTGAAAATCATGACGTTTTCTGAACCGAATCTTGAGTGGTTAGAAAATGAACTTAACTGTCGATTCCGTCTGTTTTAGCACTACCGATTGTCTTTAATACGGAAGAGCTGATAAATTCAGTGGTGTCGGAAAGCACTTTTCTAACGTCAACTTTGCTATTTTGCGTAAAAACCCAGCGAAAGGTAGTAAGTACAACCGATGCATACAGGGTGCTAAGATAATCTCTTGAAATTTCGTCATTGATCGCTGAGATTTCCGTTAAATGTGTAAAGCAATTTGCTTTTAGTAATTGTTCCATATCCTTATATAGATGAATTTCAGCCGTTTCTATATTCCAGAGCCCTACAATTAAATCGTGATTATTGCAAATGTAGGCATATATGTCTTGTATAATTTTTTCCAAAGAGGACATTTTTTGCATATAAGAAAAACGCTCTTCAATAAGAAAAGCAATATCAGAAAGACAACTCTTCGATAATTGTTCAGCTAAATCGTATTTATCATGATAGTATTTGTAAAACGTTGCACGGTTAATCAGTGCAAGGTCCAGAATGTTCTGAACTGTAATGTTGCTTATGGATTTTTCAGACAGCAATTCCAGAAAAGCATTTTTAATATTTCGTTTCGTTTTAGTGACACGTAAATCTTCTCTTTCGTCCATGTCTCGATCCATTTCATTCACTCCTATTTTTATAAATTGTAACACGATAATAAACAAAAACAAAGAAAATGTTTAATAAGTATATAAGTCAAAAAATACTGTTGGTTGGCAAGAAGATATGGGTATCATATAATTGGCACATCAGTTACACACAACTAACAACCCAATAAGCTAACAGTCAAATTTTGAGGAGAAAACAAATATGGATAAAGTAAAAGAGATGATGTTATTTAACCCGTCACTAGAATATATCGATGATGGAATAGAGCATGGCATACTGAGCAAATTTAACCCCGGCACAACAGAGCTAAAGAAAGGCTATCAAGTAGACACTCGTTTTATGCCACTGCCATGTGATGTGATTTTTGAAAAAGATGTACCAGTAAAACTTAGAGATGGCGTTACGATCTATACCGATGTTTTCCGCCCCGTTGGGGAAGAAAAGGTTCCCGTTATTATTTCATGGAGTCCTTATGGAAAGGCAGCTGGCACAGCGCCAAGATGCACCAATCTTTTTGATAAAATGATTGGTATACCAAATTCAGAGGTTTCAGGGCTTCAAAAGTTCGAGGGCAGTGACCCTGCTTACTGGTGCAATCATGGGTATGCAGTTTGCAATCCTGATCCAAGAGGAATTGCACATTCTGAAGGCGATATATATATGATTGGTACCCAGGAGGCGCACGACTGCTATGATCTCATAGAGTGGCTTGCAGAGCAGGAATGGTGCAACGGAAAAGTCGCTACAAGCGGTACTTCTTATCTTGCGTTTTCGCAGTGGTTTATTGCCGCTGAACAGCCGCCTCACCTTGCGGCAATTAATCCGGAAGAGGGCTTAGGCGATGCTTATCGTGATCTCGTTCGTCGTGGTGGTATGCTTGATGGTAACTTTGCGACTCGTCTACAGGTTAACCATGTACATGCCGGAGAACCTGTTATGAGAGAGAATGTATATGATGAATGCCTGAAGTATCCGTTTGCCAACTGCGAAGTATGGGAGGATAAACGGGCTAAGTTTGAGAACATAACATGCCCCGCTTACGTGGTAGCAAGTTACAGCAATACACTGCATACGCCCGGTACATTTCGTGCATGGAGAAATATGCCAAAAGAAAACAAATGGCTTCGTATCCATGATAATCAGGAATGGCCAGATTTCTACAACCAAGAACAGCAGGAAGACCGTCGTAAATTCTTCGACCATTTTCTTAAGGGAATGGATAATGGTTGGGAGAAAACACCAGTGGTACGTTATGCGCTTCACGATTTTGAAGGCGGTCATTATGAAGGGATAGAAGCAGAAACGTTTCCACCAATCGGGACAGAATACAAGAAGATGTATCTTAATGGGATGACGCGTACCTTTTCAGAAACACCTGCCGAAACAGATGCGCCTGCGGTTTATGACAGTGAAGAACCGATTGCACAGGCATCATTCCTCTATAAAGCAGAGGCGAAGACAGAAATTGTTGGTTATCCTAAAGCAAAACTTTATGTTGAAGTTGACGGAAGTGATGATATGGATATACTTGTATATCTTTATAAGCTTGATAAAAATGGAAATCACCTTCAGCAGTTTGTAATTCCAAATATGACGGCAAGAATGCATGACCTTACAGACCACGGTGGAAGTGTTTTAAGATATAAAGGTAGCAATGGTCGTCTTCGTGTATCCATGAGACACCTTGATGAAGGAAAAAGTACGAATGAAGTGCCTGCATATACATTTGATCGTGAAGAAAAACTCCATAAGGGCGAGATTGTAGAAATTGAAATTGAAATGTTTCCAGTTGGTATGCTTCTTTACCCAGAAGAACAGCTTCGTTTTATTGTAAGTGCAGAGGATAAAGTGGGAGGCATAATGCCAGGAACACCAGCAGCACCACCAATCAATCGAGGTAAGCATATTATTCATTGCGGTGGGCAGTATAGTTCGTATTTGCAGTTACCTATAAAAAAATAATGGAGATTGTGCATGCCATTAAGTTAAGATCGAATGTAAGAAGGGGCTATGTGTACGCCGTAGCCACCAGTGGTTGAATATTTGGACGATCACAAAAAAACAGTAGCCCTTTATGTTACACACGGGCTACTGTTTTTAATTTTGATTTTATTTTTATTCACCAGATGTATCCGTTGCCGGTATTGGTAACGGCGACTGCGCTGGCATATTTGTCTGTACTGCTACTGGCGTCACAGCCGGTGCTATCGTAGGTGCTGTTGTCGCTGTTGATACAATTGCCGTTGGCAACCCTTCCGGCTGTCTATCTTTTGGCACATCGTTCATCTGGTCTTCTTCCAAGCCATTGTATTTTGCATTTAACACAATGACATCGACGCGCCTGTTTTTTGCCATGCCTTCAGGGGTGTCATTGCTTGCCACAGGTCGAAACTCACCATATCCCACTGCCACCATCTTGTCTGGCTTGATGTTGCATCGATCGGCAAATAGTCGAACAACCCGCGCCGATCTCGCCCCAGATAGCTCCCAGTTAGAGGGGTAGACGGCGGTATTGATGGGGTTCGTGTCGGTGTGCCCTTCGACACGGATATAGTTATCCAGTGTGCCGATAGAGTTTCCGATTTTGACCAGAACATCCTGATTTACAGGTTTAATGTCTGCACGACCAGAGTCAAAGAGGATTGAGTTGTTTAAGCTGATGACAAGACCTCTTTCGTCAATGGAAGTGGATACTTGCGATTCAATATGTTCTTTTTGAAAGTATGTCTTCAGTTCATTCTGTATCTGCGTCATATTCGATTTTTCACGGGCAGCAGCGGCCTCGGCGTTTTTTTTCTGTTGTTCTGGGCTTGTAATCGGTGCGACGAATACATCAGGGGGTGGCACAATCGACTTTGCATCGATGGAACCACTGTCCATGACGCCAACGCCACCAGGCATAAGCATACCCCGAAAGGCTTGTGCTGCTGCGGTTGCTTTTGAAGGATCTTGCTGGCTTACGGCAAACAAAACGATAAATACCGCAAGCAACAGTGTCATTAGATCGGAATAGGGGAGCAACCAGGCCTCGCCAGCCTCTTCTTCCTCGTGATGGGACTTGCCTCTACGTTTTGCCACGGATCAATCCCTCCCTACTCTTTGTCTTTGCCGTCATTCGATTCGGCTGCCATCATCTTTTGTTCTTCTGCCGATAACAGCGCCATTAATTTATCCTTTACCATCATCGGCGGCTCGCCTTTTTGGATCGACAGTATGCCTTCGATGACCATTTTTTTCTCAGATACTTCATGTTTGCTCTTTATTTTCAATTTTGAGGCGAACGGATTCCACAATACGTACCCTGTGAAGATGCCGAGGATGGTGGCGATAAAGGCGGCCGCAATCGCGTGGGACATCATCTCTGTGTCATCGATATGACCCATGGCGGCGATAAGGCCGAACACGGCACCAAGAACGCCCAGTGTCGGCGCATACGCACCGGCAGAGGAAAAGATACTGGCACCCATGGCATGACGCTCTTCCATCGCTTCTATTTCAAGCGACAATACGTCTAGCATATAATCAGGGTCGGCACCGTCTACAAGCATTTTGATGCCTTTACGCATAAACGGGTCTTCCAAGTTTTCACCTTTTGCTTCAAGCGACAAAAGACCTTCTTTTCTGGCTTCCATGGCAAGCTCAACAACGGTGTTGATAATTTTGATTTTGGCGTGTGATGCGTTCTCGCCAGACGAAAAGATGATTTTAAATAGCTTGCCGGTATTTTTTAGCTCATTGGACGTAAATGAATTCATAATACTGGCGCATGTACCCATAAAAATGATGGTCAGTGCGGCAGGGTTAACAAAAACC
>JAVBJY010000163.1:0-2935 GCA_031546735.1 Eubacteriales bacterium | reverse complement strand
GGAACCTTGCTCCATGATTTTGCCGTCGATGATAACAAGAATCCGGTCGGCACTTCTAATGGTAGACAATCTGTGCGCGACGATGAAGCTTGTTCTGCCTTTTAAAGAGATTTCGATGGCATCTTTAATCAGATTTTCTGTTTCTGTGTCAACAGAGGAGGTTGCTTCATCTAAAATAAAGATGCTAGGGTCGTTCAGGATGGCTCTTGCAAATGAGATCAATTGCTTTTCGCCGGTGGAAATTTTTCCGCCACCTTCGCCCACGTTGGTGTCATATTTTTCACTCAACTGCATAATGAAGTCATGCGCACCAATCGATTTTGCGGCGGCAATGACTTCCTCGTCTGTGGCGTCGGGTTTTGCGTAGCGAATGTTGTCTTTCACCGTGCCGCTGAACAGATGGGGCGATTGCAACACATAGCCAAGGCTAGAATGAAGCCAAGTTTGAGAGCGTTTCCGTACATCAACACCGTCAATCAATATTGTACCACTAGTTGGCTCATAAAATCTACAAATTAAATTAACAATCGTGCTTTTTCCCGAACCGGTTTCGCCAACAAGCGCTATTTTCTCGCCTGCCTTTATCGAAAGATTAAAATTTTCGAGCACATCTTCGTTTTCAACATAGCGAAACGAAACGTTTTGAAATTCAATATCCCCTTGGATTTTTGGCCAATTTTCTTTTTTGGGATGAAACGCATCGCCGTACAATTCGATTGCCTCTTTTGTATCTGTAATTTCAGATTCGGTCTCGATGAGGGAGATGGCGCGTTCGGCAGAGGCTTGAGCCGATTGCAATTCGGAGAACGTGCGGGCAATTTGATTAATGGGTTCGAACAGTTGCATGGCATACGTAATAAACACAATCAATGTGCCTTGGAGCATCAGGCCGTTCATTAGCTTTTGAGAGCCAAACATGAGGCACAGGCCGACAGAGATACTGCCAAGAGACAGCATAATCGGATAATACACCGTGGCGATGACCGACGCGCGTACAGACATCGTATAAAATTCTTTTGTGAGTACGGCAAATTCTGCGGCATTCTCTTGCTCGCGTACGAGAGATTTTGTTGTTTTTGTGCCAGATATCCCTTCATTTAAAGCGCCTGTCACTTGTGAGTTGGCTTTTCTTGCTTGTCTGTGGGCTTTCAAAATCCTTTTTTGAAAATAAAAGCTAACAATGACCAAGAAAGGCGTAACCGATAAGGTAACCAGCGCAAGGGACATATCAAGAAAAAACATGACAACAATGGTCGCGATGATGACCGCAAAGCCCCACACCATGTCGATGGCCGTCCAGGCAATAAAGGCGCCAAGCCTGCTGACGTCTGACGTTAGGCGAGCCAATATATACCCGACGTGGGTTTTGTCATAGTAGGAAAATGACAATTCTTGCAGTTTTTTAAAGCCGACCAATCGTATGTCATGGGTCAAGCCGACCTCGATTTTTCCGGATAGATAAATAAAAATGTAGATGCAAAGGGAGTTAAACAAAACAAGTAAAACAAACATAACAATAAATATTGAAAACCCATCTAAAGAGTTTTTGCCAATAAAATGGTCGATTGCATATTTTGTCATTAGTGGAAACGAAACGTCTGTACAAGCCAGAATCGCCATATCTACGATAAGGAGAATCATTTCCTTTCGAAAATTCTTCATATATAAAAATATCTTCTTCCAAACGCCCAACTCGAATTTTTTGCTGGCATAGTCTTGTTCTTCAAACGCGCTCATATCATACCTCCAACCGATTGAATTTCCCAAATCTTTTTATACATGCCTTCGCGTTTGATCAGTTCATCGTGCGATCCCGACTGCGTTATTTTTCCGTTTTCCATTACAAAAATTTTGTCGGCCTCTGAAATGGTGGTGATACGGTGAGAAATAATAAATACAGTCGTATCTTTATTTTTTTCCTTTAGGGCGCTACGAATTTGCTTGTCGGTTTCGGTATCTACGGCGCTTAGCGAATCGTCAAAAATAAGAATGGGATTGTTTCGTATGAGGGTGCGGGCGATGCTTAGGCGTTGTTTTTGACCACCGGATAAGGTTACACCTTTTTCGCCGATGGGCGTTTCATAGCCTTTATCAAATTTTTCGATAACGTCATGGATGGAGGAAATTTGTGCCGCTTCGTGTATTTCAGAATCTGTGGCGCTATATTTTGCCATCTTGATATTATTCTTGACGGTCTTGGAATACAGAAATGGTTCTTGCATGATCAGCCCAATGTGCTTGCGTAGCCATTTTTTATCGATCTTGCCGAGTTCGGTTCCGTTTATCTTGATAGAACCTCTGTTGTAGTCGTAAAAGCGTAGAAATAAATTGACAAGCGTCGATTTTCCAGAGCCAGTTTTGCCCAAGATGGCAACAGTTTCGCCTTTTGAAACCGTGAAAGTCAAGCCGTTTAAAATACGTCTGGACGGTGCATAGCCGAAGGAAACATTGTCAAAGACGATATCGCCAAACAAGTCGCACTCCACATCGTTTTTGTCGTACTTTTCTTCGGGCACGTCTAAAATTTCGATGATACGTCCGGCTGAGACGGTCGTCTTTCCTGTCTCTGATAGCACACGCCCCAGATTGCGGACAGGCCAAACAAACCGCAACGTATACGTGTTAAACGCAACAAAGGCACCAAGAGAAATTTCGTTGCCATGCACCATAAAGACACCGGCAATGAGCACCAAAGCGATTTGGAAGTAACAAAGAATATTTGAAAGCGACCAATAGATGGCGAGATTATGGGTGGTTTTAAAACTCAATTCTCTAAACTGTTGATTTTTAGCTTCGAATTTTTGAGTCTCTAATCGTTCTTGCCCGAAGGCGCGCACGACGCGTACACCTGTCAAATTTTCTTGTAAGCAGGTAGACAGTTCGCCTTCCTTTGCATCTGCCAGCATAAAAACTTGCCGCATTTTTTTAAAAAACA
>JAVBJY010000056.1:0-4014 GCA_031546735.1 Eubacteriales bacterium | reverse complement strand
GAAGAGTGCGCCGCCCACAATAATGGCAAAGATAACGCCCGTTGGCTTCAAACCTGTCGAATCGCCCAAAATTTTAGGGCCTAGAATAATGCCGTCAAATTGTTGTAAAATCAAAATGAAAATGGCGATCCATAACGACTGCATGGGATTCGAGAGCAGTGTGAGAAACACCACCACAATGCCACCGACAACAGGTCCAAAATAAGGAATCATGTTGCTTACGGTCATAATCATGCTGAGCAAGAGCGGATACGGCGGCTTTAAAAATACACACCCGATAAAAAATAAGATTCCGATAATGAGCGAGTTGATGGTCTTGCCGATAAAAAATCTTTTGAACACAAAATCGCACTTCGCAAACACCGCAATCGTTTTGTCGCCGATTTGTGGATTGGTAAACGCATACAAGCTTTTTTTGACGACACGGCTAAAATTCTCTTTGTCACACAGTATATAAACGGAAATCACAAGACCCAGTATAAAGTCGATGATTTTGTATGCGAAGCCCACTGTGCCTATGATAAGTGTGTTGAGTACATCCGGCACATACTTCGTGCTATCGATGAGTACGCTAAACATTTTATCAATCAGCTCTGAAATATACCGTGTAATTTCCACATCAAAGGATTCGAAATATGAATTTTGATAAATAAATCTGCTTACATTGTTTTCGATGGCGTGAACGTTCACGCCTTGCAAAAAAATAACCATGTTTTGTACACTTAAAATGACCTCTGGAACGATATAGCCAATCAAAAAAACCAAAAAGCCAATAAAGAACAAGTACGTCGTGGTCACAGCGGTGACTCTCCGCAGGTTATTTTGTTTGATATTTTTGTACCACTTTCGCTCTAACCATACCACAAAAAAATTTAATAAGTATGCAATGATAAAGCCGCACGCAAACGGCGTAAATACATTGAAAAAAGTGACAACATAATCCATCATTTTAAAATCTCTGATGGCCTCGGTAAAAATCGATGAAGTCACAATGACGACAAACGCGCAAATCGAAATGATGACATATTGCTTGTTGTTTTGGTAGAATTTTTTATTGTTGATACCCACGCACCTCCGATGGCGATATTGCTCTACGCTGTAAAAAAATAATAGATGTCAGGTTGAATCCTAGAGCAGTATACTACACTTTTTTCATAAATTCAATTTTATCTATTGCTTTTGCGTCGCATTATGCTTGAATTTTTTTTATTTGCATATATTATATACGTATACCACCATACGAAGGATGTGTAAATATGAACCGTCTTAAAAATTTTCTTGTCTTATTGATCAAATCCGTTATAGACAACGAGCTCATCCCCCTCTCGAATGAGCTGACCTATAAGCTATTGATTTCTTTTTTTCCATTTTTAATTTTTCTCATGTCGCTACTTGGCTTTGCCAACATACACGACGATTTGCTCTTGGTCAGTCTTTCCAATTCGTTGCCCCCCGAAATCATGAAAATCATCCACGTATTCTTTGAAGAGGTTATTTTTAACAAGAGCGTACGCGTGTTGTCGTCTAGTTTGATTGTCACAATCTACACCGCGTCTTCTGGGTTTTACTCTATCATACGTGGGCTAAACAAAGCGTACGATCTGGACGAACACCGAAACTTTTTTACGGTCAAACTGATCAGCGTTGCACTGGTCATTGTGTTTGCGGTCATGCTCGTGTTTTTGCTTTTGCTCTTTATTTTTGGCGATACCATCGTGAAGTTTTTGCAACACAGCAAATGGTTCGTCTATATACCAGAAAGCTTATTTAGCTTCACCGGTTACCTGATACTCCTGTTTTTCTTTGTTGCGCTCATCGTGATGATTTACAAGTTGGCACCTTGCATCCGTCTGTCGCTCATCAGTTGTCTGCCAGGTGCCATATTTGCCGTTGTATTTTGGATGATTGCGTCTCGCATTTTTAACCTCTACATCAATAATTTTTCTCGGTTCTCGAAAGTATATGGAAGCATCGGTGGTGTGTTCATTCTCATCTTCTGGATCAATTTGATTGCGCTCATTCTTTTGATCGGTGGGCAAATCAATGCAACCCTTGCGCAACTTGGGAAACAAGACGGCGAATCGCAGGGGTAATGGCTCTGACCCAATTGTAACGATTTTGTAATGTGTGGAAAAATGCAGAGTATGGTATAATATAAACAGTGAACTATGCGACGAATTACATTAGAATTTTTCTACGGAGGCACGCATATGGAAATAACCCAACATGACATGGATCGTTTTCGAGACCACTTTTACGCAATCGAAAAAGAGGTTTCAAATGTCATCATCGGACAGTCTGATATTGTTAGAAATATTTTAGTAGCCATCATCGCCGGTGGCAACGTTCTTCTCGAAGGGTTACCCGGTCTTGGAAAGACGATGCTCGTGAAAACACTTGGAGATTGCCTGCGCCTTCATTTTTCGCGTATTCAATTTACGCCAGATCTCATGCCATCTGATATAACGGGAACCAACATCCTTATCAAAAATGCAGCCGGTCATTCGTCTTTTGAATTTCAACATGGGCCTATCTTTTCAAACATCGTGTTGGCCGACGAAATCAACCGTGCGACACCAAAGACCCAAAGCGCCTTGCTTGAGGCGATGCAAGAAAAAACAGTGACCGTGGGCAACGAAACCTATGCCCTACCCTTTCCCTTTTTTGTGTTGGCCACACAAAACCCGCTCGAACTTGAGGGTACTTATCCGTTGCCAGAGGCGCAGATGGATCGATTTTTGTTTAAACTAAACGTAGCCTTCCCCTCCAAAGCCGAACTATTACAAATTATAACCAAAACGACAGGTGCCGACGTGTATAAACCGTCTTCAATCTCGTCAAAAGAGGAGCTTACTGATATGCAAGCACTCTCAAAGCATGTGCTTGTATCGTCTGCCGTAAACGAATTTGTCGTCGATTTGATTTTAAAATGCCATCCTGAGAGAGGTGAGGCGTCTGACTTTGTTAAAAAATATGTGCGGTTTGGCCCTAGTCCCCGTGGCGCGCAGGCCATAATCGCAACCGCCAAGATCTTGGCGCTTCTGGATGAACGATGCAACGTTTCCTTTGCTGATATCAAAAAAATATGTGCGCCTGCATTAAGGCACCGCATTTTTTTGTCATTTGAGGCGATAACAGACGATGTTTCAACAGAAGACATTATCGAGCATATTGTAAAATAGCGTCTAGCGGATTGGGGATAAATGAATTGATGGCTGATTTATACAGTATGTTCAACCAAGAATACAGAAGAAAGCTAGACGCCCTCGCACTTCATCTGAAAAACAGCGTGAGCACAGGCACGTTTGGCGCTAGAAAATCAAGCCAACGTGGCTCGTCCCTAGAATTTTCTGATTTCAAGAATTATTCTTTAGGTGATGATATAAAATATATAGACTGGAATAGTTTTGCAAGACTTGATAAACTATTTGTTAAGTTGTTTCATGATGAGAAGGAAGCCCATTTCAATATTTTTTTGGATACGAGCAAGAGCATGGATAACGATACCGACGGCTTTTCCAAAGCGTTCTATCAAAAATTATTTGCCGCCTCCCTCTCATACATTGCGTTAAACCATACGGATAATGTCAACTTATTTACCTTTAACCGTTCTTTATCGACACAAAAACGTAACATAAAGGATAGGTTTCAGGGGGTATTGGATTTTTTAGAGTCTTTGCCTTATCAGGACGAGACCCACATGGGTTCTTCGTTTGGGATGCTTTTGGGGGCGCGGGTACATCCGGGCATTGGCATCGTTTTATCCGATTTTTTTTCTCATGACGGATTTGAAGACGGCATCCGCCAGCTACAATACAGGCACAAGCAGGATGTCTGCATGATACAGATTTTATCTGCATTTGAAATAAATCCTAATTTTTCGAGTCATGTGCGGTTAATAGACAGCGAAAACGGTCATACTGTCGATATACCCCTTCGTGACGATTATTTGGCTAAGTACGACGAGTGCCTTAAAAATTTCAGTTCGCATATTCGCCAATTTTGTAAAAAACA
>JAVBJY010000125.1:0-3788 GCA_031546735.1 Eubacteriales bacterium | reverse complement strand
ATTGGATCGTCGCCTGACACACTTCTTTCAAGTTAAAACTACAGATAGAACTTGCCATACTGACTGCGATGCCTTGGTTCGGCGTGACTAAGATATTCGGAAACGTTGTCGGAAATAGCACTGGTTCTTTTATCGTTCCGTCATAGTTGTCAATGAAATCAACCGCATCTCGAGCTATGTTTTTAAATATCTCTTTGCATATGGCGTCAAGCCGTACCTCCGTATACCGAGACGCCGCATACGCCATGTCCCGAGAATACTGCTTTCCAAAATTCCCTTTCGAATCGATAAACGGATGCAAAATGGCGTCGTTGCCTCTTGTCAGCCTGACAAGCGTTTCATAAATGGCCGAGTCGCCATGGGGATTTAGTTTCATCGTCTGCCCAACAACATTGGTTGATTTTGTTCGGTTGCCGAACAAACCCATTTTATACATGGTGTATAGCAATTTTCGATGGGCCGGCTTAAAGCCGTCTATCTCTGGAATGGCTCTCGATATGATAACACTCATGGCATACGGCATATAGTTTAATTCTAGCGTATCTGTAATGTTCTGCCTGATGATATTGTTTTCTTTTTTTGGCACGCCAATCCCCCTTTCTGCGTCCTGTAACACGCCTCTCTATACAATTTCACTTAAATCAATGTATTTATGCCCATGTTCTTCTATAAAATCTTTTCGCCCTTTCAAGTTGTCACCCAAGAGCACCTCAAACATATCTTGGGTCTTTTCGACGGACTCTGGCAAAACCAAAATCAACTTGCGGGACTCTGGATTCATCGTTGTCTGCCACATCATCTCTGGCTCGTTTTCGCCCAAACCTTTTGACCGCTGTATGCTATACTTGCCCTTTAATTTGGCTGTAATGTCGCTCTTTTCTTTTTCAGAATAGGCAAAATATGTTTTTTTCTCACTGGTGATTTCGTATAGAGGCGATTCGGCGATATAGACTTTGTGCTCATTTATGAGCGTCGGCACAAGGCGATACAGCATCGTTAAAATGAGTGTCCGAATTTGAAACCCATCCACGTCGGCATCGGTACAAATAATGACCTTATCCCACCGAAGCATGGACAAATCGAAAGAATTCAAATCCTTGTTGTGTTTATTCTTAATTTCAACGCCGCACCCCAACACACGAAGCAAGTCAATAATAATATCATTGTTAAAAATTTTTTCGTAGCTTGCCTTCAGGCAGTTGAGTATTTTTCCACGCACGGGGATAATGCCTTGGAACTCTGCATCTCGCCCAAGCATACAAGCCCCCAGAGCCGAATCACCTTCCACAATATACAGTTCGCGCCTCGTAATATCCTTCGTTCTGCAATTGACAAATTTTTCGACACGGTTGTTTAAATCCAAGTTACCTGTCAACTTTTTGCGAATGGTAATTCTGCTTTTTTCCGCCGATTCACGGCTTCTTTTGTTGATGAGTGCTTGGCTTGCGATTTTATCGGCATCCGCCTTGTTTTCAATAAAATAAATCTCTAGTTGCTTCTTTAAATAATCTGTCATCGCCTCTTGAATAAATTTATTGGTGATGGATTTTTTCGTCTGGTTTTCATAGCTTGTAATGGTCGAAAAAGAATTGACAATTAAAATCAAGCTGTCCTCGATATCTGTGAATATAATTTTCTTTTCATCTTTTTTGTAGAGCGCACCCGACTTGATGTAGTTATCGATGGCATACACAAAGGCAGAACGACACGCCTTATCTGGAGAGCCTCCATATTCTAAAAAGCTAGAGTTGTGATAATACTCGATTGCATTGACTTCGTTGTTAAAGCAAAAGGCCACCTCAAATTTCAGTTTGTATTCTGGTTTATCTTCTCGGTCTCGCCCTCTTGTCTCTGTTTCTAAATAACTGGGGATCGTAATGCCCTTGTCATCGTTTAACTCTGCCACATAATCTTTGATGCCGTTCTCATAACAAAAGATAAACGTTTCGTCTGTCTTTTCATCCTTTAAACAAAAGGTGAGACCAGCATTGACAATGGCTTGCCGTTTTAGCATCTGTGAAAAATAGGAAATGGGGACATCGATGTCTGTAAACACATCCTTGTCGGGGCGCCAATAAATGGTCGTACCCGTTTTTGTATCCGCTGTCTCTTGTTTTTTTAGACCGCCGACATTTTCACCTTTTGCAAACGACAAGTCGTGCTTGTACCCATCCCGCACAATGGTCACGTGCATAAATTCGGAGCTATACTGTGTCGCGCACAAACCAAGGCCATTTAGCCCCAGGCTATACTCATAATTTTCGCCGCTGTTGTTTATGTATTTTCCACCGGCATATAATTCGCAAAATAACAATTCCCAGTTATAACGTTCTTCCTTTTGGTTATAATCTACAGGAATACCACGACCATGATCCATAATCGTGATCGCCCCATCCGCATGCTTTATGATATCGATTGTTTTGCCATAGCCTTCTCTAGCCTCATCAATCGAATTGGATAATATTTCAAAGATGGAATGCTGACAGCCCTCAAGCCCGTCCGAGCCAAATATAACAGACGGCCGAAGCCTTACCCTGTCTGCCCCTTTTAGAGATGTGATGCTTTCGTTATCATACCCATCCGATTTCTTTTTTGTCAACGCCAACCACCCACTCTCTTATTTTTTCCTATTTATAAAGGTACATGAACATAGGGAGCGTTGTCAAGCCTACTTTTTTATTTGTTAGGAAAGTGCTTCGCACTGTTCCTAGCCGCGACCCGTCGCGGTGCCTCATGAATAGAGGTTAAAAGTTTGCAGAGCAAACTTTTTGATTTACTTTTAAAAATAAAGAGGAATTCTTTAGATGATAAAGAATATGTTTAGTAGGGTTAGATTGTTTGGCACTGTAACAGCTCCAACGAACCGATGTCGTTTAAGATTGATTATGAAGGAGGAGATTGAAATGGTTCAAATTCTCGCAGGTGAAAAAGGTCAGGGCAAGACGAAGAAAATTATAGAGATGGCGAATACCTCAATGAAAGAATCGAACGGTCATGTCGTTTATATCGACGACGACAAAAGGCACATTTATGATTTGCACTATGATGTAAGGTTTGTGGAGACTTCTGGTTTCCCGCTGTCGAACTATAGAGAATTGGTTGGGTTTATATGCGGCATACTTTCACAAGACAGCGACATAGAAACACTGTTTGTTGACGGATTAACCAATATTGTCAAACATGTCGACGTTGAGTCGATTGCAAAACTGGTCACAAAATTAAATACCTTATCCACCCTTCACAACGTAAACTTTATTATGTCTATTAACATTAAAGTCGAAGATTTGCCTGAAGAAGCAAAGAAACTCTTAATTGCATAACACACCCATGCGACGCTTCTGATGGATTTTTATATAGGAAATGTTCTTTCCGTGCTTTTCAATGATATACAATAGATGTACCCCTTTCCGCTCTGGTGATAGGCGTACATGTTGTGGTGACGTTTGAGCTGGGTGTGCATGTTTGCCCAGCTCTCTTTCTGTTCCCCCACTTTTATCGACCTTCGCATGAGATGACACGTATTATTTTATCGGGATTCAACATTTGGCGATCGTTGCGCTGTTTGAAAATTCCTGCTTGTCAATTGGGATTCGAGTTGGTGGGAAATATGAGAGGAGATAGAGAACAAGATGTGCCATAAGAATCGGTTTCGACGGAAACGATTGGCTCGCTCAGATAGGTGGGTATTATGATTAACCACAAGATTGTCAAAGAATCATGCCCTTGCTTCACTCAAATTCTTGTTCTAGACTTAGAAAAATATCTGTGTTAAAAAATTCTGCTAAACT
>JAVBJY010000078.1:0-4610 GCA_031546735.1 Eubacteriales bacterium | reverse complement strand
ACATATGCTTTTTATGGATTCGACAGCAGTCGAAATCTGATTTTGCATAAAAAGGGTGTAGATGATTTTTTTGAACTATGCAAAGGTCGGACAATCAGTGCGCAACTGGATTTTTCTGACCATACCGAGCTATTCATTTCAGACGAAGCGCCACCGATTCACTTTCATTTGACGAATCAAGATGGCGACTATCGGTTGCAAAACTCTCTGTACAACCCGCCTTTTCTCATGGGGGCAAAGAGAAATTATTGTTTGATCGATGGTGTGATTTACCCCATTTCCTTCGAATATTTTAACACGGTGCAGCCGATTTTTGCCTGTACAGACAAGACAGAAGACGGATCTGTGCTGTTTTCGAAAGAAAACATCTACCAGTTTGTGACACTGATTTTACCGCGCCTAAAACAATTTGGGCTTATAGACGACGTGGCAGACTTGTACGAGAAAATCGATCATGTACCGCTACATACGAAGTTGTATTTTGACATTGAAGAGGGCGATGTGATTTGTAAAGCGGTGTTCTGCTACGGCGCCTACGAGGCCGATAGTTTTCAAGCACAGACGAATAACCTGTTTCGTGATGTGCGGGAAGAATACCGTGTCAAGCAAAAGCTAAAAAGTTATCTGTTTGCCGAGCGATACCTAACCAGTGATTTTTGCCTAAAAGATGAAGACGCCATGTATGCATTTTATACAACCGGCTTGCAAGCGTTTCGAGAGATGGGCGAGATTTTTGCTACAGATGAATTTACAAAAAATTCGGTCACGCCATACAGAAAGCCGTCTAAACTTGGCATCACGCTACAAGGTGGGCTGTTGGAGGTTCGGTTTGACACGTCAAGTTACGATTTGGGCGAGTTGTCCGCCATTATTGAGGCGTTTAAAGATAAAAAGAAATACCATCGGTTGCGAGATGGAAGCTTTTTAAGCCTCGAGGGCAGCGATGATTTTTTAGAAACAGCCACGCTCATCGACGGGCTAAACGTATCCGAAAAAGATTTGAAGAAGGGTATAATCCAATTGCCAAAATATAGCGCCCTTTATTTAGAGGAATTACTGGAAGGCAACAGCGCCATGGTCATCGAGCGGGACAGCTACTATCAAAAAATCATCGACGATTTTCAAAATTTTCAGAAGACGAATTTTCGCGTGCCAAAGTCTCTACAGAAGATACTCCGTGATTACCAAAAAGGCGGATACAAATGGCTCAAAACGCTGTCGCAAATGCAGTTTGGGGGCATATTGGCCGACGACATGGGCCTTGGTAAGACGATACAAATTATCACGCTGTTGGTTTCAGAAAAAGACAAACAACGCAAAACACTCATCGTATGCCCGACGTCGCTTGTGTACAACTGGCAAAATGAGATTCAAAAGTTTGGTAGCGAGTTGAAAACGCTCATTGTGGCAGGTCAGCCAGTCAAACGCCGCGAGCTGTTGCGTACAACCGAAAATGTAGACGTCTACATCACAACGTACGATACGTTAAAAAGAGATTTAGAAGAATATGAAGATATCGATTTTAAATATCTCGTGGCAGACGAAGCCCAAAACATCAAAAACCCACTGACCCAAAATGCCAGAAGTATCAAAAGCATTCAAAGCGAAGTGCGGTTTGCCCTGACCGGTACGCCCATCGAAAATTCATTGATCGAATTGTGGTCGCTGTTTGACTTTGTGATGCCGGGGTACTTATACAGTGCCGCCAAGTTTAAAAAAACCTACGAGTCCCCCATCATCAAAGACGGAGACAAAGAAAAATCGACACAATTGAAAAAACAGATTTCACCATTTATTATGCGCCGAATCAAAAAAGACGTTTTGAAAGAGTTGCCAGAGAAAGTTGAGATGACGTTGTACGCCGATATGACGGAGGAACAGCGAAAGCTGTACGTGGCATACTTGATGCGCGCGAAAGGCGACTTGCAGATGATTTTGAATGACAACGCGTTCGAAACCAGTCGATTGAAAATACTCTCTCATTTGACACGGTTGCGCCAAATCTGCTGTCATCCCATTGTGTTTTTAGAAGATTATAAAGGGGGCAGTGGCAAGCTTGACCTCACAATCGAGACGTTGTTGTCTACGATTGAATCGGGGCATCGCGTGTTGTTGTTCTCCCAGTTTACCTCCATGTTGGCGGTCATTATGGAAAAGCTGAAACAAAATGGCATCGAGTATTTTTATCTTGACGGGAGTATCGAATCCGAGATGCGCATGTCTATGGCCAATCGATTTAACGAAGGCGAGAAAAGTGTATTTTTAATTTCGCTGAAAGCGGGTGGCACGGGGCTGAATTTGATCGGTGCTGACGTCGTCATACACTATGATCCATGGTGGAATCCGGCCGTGATGGACCAAGCCTCAGACCGTGCCCATCGCATCGGCCAAGATCGCATGGTGCAAGTGCTTAATATGATTACAAAAGATACCATCGAAGAAAAAATTGTAGAGTTGCAGAATAAGAAGAAATGCTTGATTGATGAGGTCATTACAGATGGCGGTAGCATGATGAATAAGATGACGAAAGAAGAGTTGTTGGAGCTTTTTGCGGAGTAAAGATTTCGCTATGTCTATGCGCTAGGTTATTTTTAATTCTTTATTTGGGCACAAAAAAGACGCTTATACTTACGAAGCGTCTTTTTTGGCAATACGGTCTTTTCCTATCTAGCGTATTTTGAGCGGTTTCTTCTTTCCAAACATAGTTTACTTCACCCGCGTCAGCGCCAATACGATGTAAAAAAACTTTCATTAAAATAGAAATCGCGATATAATATAATTTAAATCTATTCAGAGAGTGGGAGGCTATCGATATGCAACACACCAATTTGACGTTAATGACTGACTTTTATCAGTTGATGATGATGCAGGGCTATTATGAAACCAAAACATACAAGAAGAAGGTTGTCTTCGATCTGTATTTTCGGGATAACCCAAACAAGGGTGGTTATTCTATCGCGGCGGGTCTTGAACAAGCCATCCACTATATAAACGAATTGTCTTTTAGCGACGAGGATATTGACTACATTAGAAGCAGTGGGTTGTTTAAAGAAGATTTTTTAGCGTATCTAAAAGAAATGCGGTTTACAGGGGATATTTACGCAATACCGGAAGGCACCGTGGTGTTTCCAAAAGAGCCCTTGCTTCGGGTAAAGGCACCCATTATTGAGGCGCAATTGATTGAGACGGCGCTGTTAAACATCATCAATCACCAGACGCTCATTGCAACAAAGGCATCTCGGGTGGTATTTGCGGCACAGGGCGATAGCGTGCTGGAATTTGGGCTGAGACGTGCCCAAGGCCCCGATGCGGGCATCTATGGTGCGAGGGCGGCAATGATTGGCGGCTGTATCTCCACGAGCAATGTCATGGCGGGCAAGCTGTTTAACGTGCCGATCTCGGGTACACAAGCCCATAGTTGGATCATGAGCTTTGAGGACGAGTTAACAGCCTTTCGTGAATACGCCAAAATATTTCCAACGAAATGCATCTTGCTTGTGGATACCTATAACACATTAAAAAGCGGCGTGCCAAGTGCCGTTCAGGTGTTTCGAGAAATGAGAGAGAACAACATACCCATGCCGTTTTATGGCATTCGGCTAGATAGCGGCGATCTTGCCTATCTGTCTCAAAAGGCGAGGGAAATGTTAGACGAAGCGGGCTTTGAGGACGCCATCATCAGTGCCTCCTGCGACCTTGACGAAAATCTTATTGCATGGTTAAAATTTCAAGGATCAAAGGTGACGTTGTGGGGGGTTGGCACCAATCTTATTACCTCGAAGGATTGCCCGGCGCTTGGCGGCGTTTATAAGTTAGCGGCAGAGGAAGAGGAAGACGGCGCACTGGTGCCAAAGATAAAGCTTTCGGATAATACAGATAAAATCACAAATCCGGGCGTGAAGAAGGTACTGCGCTTTATAGATAAAACACATCACAAGATCAAAGCCGACTTAATTGCCCTTGAAGATGAATGCATTGCGTATGACCAAGACTTGACCATCTTTCACCCGACGGCAACATGGAAAAAAACGACACTAAAAGCAGGCACTTACACCGTGCGTGAATTGTTGGTGCCGATTTTTTTAGACGGTGTCTGTGTGTACCAATCTCCGTCTGTGATGGAAATGCGCGCCCATTGTATGGGTGAACTGGAAGCGCTGTGGCCAGAGTATAAGCGGCTTGTCAATCCGCATCCGTTTCCTGTGGATCTGTCTGACAAGCTTTACGAACTTCGAAGGCAAATGATAGAAGAAGCCAGAATGTTTTAGAGAAAAAACACAAAAAGAAGAACCGCGAAAATGCAGGGAAGGATGCATTTTTTCGCGGTTCTTCTTTTTTGCTTTTTATATGTAAACAAGTCAGGGGGAGCCGACTTGTGTTACATGCACGATAAGGTCATTTTACAAAGCAATGGCGCTGTCGCACCGACAAATTCGATTTTTCACGCGCATTGAATACAGACTCTATTTTGGGTAATACTGTTTGAATAGCCAGTTCGAAACGTTCTTTCATTTACACGTCGTCGCTTATTCGCGATATATCCCGAATTATAACACAAAAAAGCGTTACTGGATATATCCCACTTGATAAATCTTAAAATATTTTAAAAT
>JAVBJY010000045.1:0-13536 GCA_031546735.1 Eubacteriales bacterium | reverse complement strand
AGCGGCGAATACAAAACTGAAAGGATTGAATCAAATGCTAAACCCACAATCGCTACCCAATGAATAGGAGCAGTAGGGGTGTAGGTCAAGCGGGTAAAATGGGGTGGTAGAGACGTTGAGGGCAGATTGTTTTGCCACAATGGGCATGTTTTTGATGCGGATTTGATATTTCGAGAGCGAAAAATGCTATTAAAGCAAGAAGGCGGTTCACAGAGATTAATATGTGAACCGCCTTCTTGCTGTGTTTTGACTAACAACTGCCTAACCATCTACCATCATGCTTTCATCATACCTATAATCGCAAGACACCGCACAGCACTCTATTTTTAGAGATAAGCGTGAAAAGTGGACAGCCTACCAATGTCACGACGACAAACTCCCCAAACATAACCGACAGCGTCACAAGCAAAAACGGCACAAACGCCAAATGATCGACGTAGGCGATTTCTAGGCCGATGATGATAGAGGAAACGGTTGGCCAAAGGCTTGCGATCCAAAGATTTTTTGTATGCAAAATGCAAACCATTGAAAAGATTGTTGCGCTCGTGCCGAAGATAACGTCTATGATGCCAAGCGGCGAAAAAATATTGGAAATCAAACATCCCACAATGATGCCGGAGGCATAAATCGGGTTGAAGAAGGCTAGTAGGTTTAACACTTCGGATATACGAAACTGGAACGCACCGTAGCTGATGGGGGCGAAGCCGAGCGTGAGTACGATGTACAATGCCGCGACCATGCCGCAGGCGGTTAGTTGCCTTATGTCTGGCTTGTTGCCTTTGTTCAAATTAAAATTTATCATTTTCTTACTCTCCCTGTTTTTTATATATTGCTTTATGGGATGGTTATGCAAGGAACATCCCTGTGCAGGACAGACGAAATTGTGACTTTGACGATTTCGTCTGTCCTCATTTTATATTATTTTACGGCTGGAAATCCGACTTTTTTTTGCACTTTCCGTAACGTCTTTGTCGCGATGTAATTGGCACGCTCGGCGTTGTTTTTGATGATGCCGTCGATATAATCTTTGTTCTTCGACAAATCTTTGTATTTTTCTTGTATCGGTCTTAATTCTGAAACGACAGTCTCGGCTACTGCCAGCTTAAAATCGCCATAGCCCTTGCCCTCAAATTCGGAAACAGCCGCCTCAATCGTCTTGCCCGTGATCGAGGAATAGATGGTGAGGAGGTTGGCGATACCCGGCTTGTCATCAGAGAAACGGATTTCGTTATCTGAATCGGTGACAGCGCGTTTGATTTTATTCACGATGATGTTTGGCTCATCGAGTAGATAAATGACATTGTTGTCGTTGTCGGCTTCCGACTTCGACATTTTTTTATCCGGATTTTGTAAGCCCATGATGCGGGCGCCGACTTTTCCGATGTACGGCTCAGGAATCTTAAACACATCGCCATACAAATTGTTAAAGCGCTCGGCAATGTCACGGCTCAACTCGAGATGCTGTTTTTGATCCTCACCAACAGGCACCAAGTCTGCTTGGTATAACAAAATATCTGCCGCCATTAAAATCGGATAGGTGAACAACCCCGCATTGATGTTGCTTTCGTGCTTGGCAGATTTTTCTTTGAACTGGGTCATGCGGTTTAACTCGCCAATATAAGTGAAACAGCTTAAAATCCACGCAAGCTCTGCGTGCCCCGATACGTGTGACTGATAATACAGGATGTTTACATCCGGATCAAGACCGACCGCAATGTACAGCGTAAGAAGGTCGCGTGCTTTTTTTCTAAGTTCAGCCGGGTCTTGCCGCACCGTGATGGCGTGCATGTCAACGATGCTAAACAGACAATTGTACTCGTTCTGGAGCATACGCCAGTTTTTTAATGCGCCTAAATAATTGCCCAACGATGGGTAGCCCGAAGGCTGCATGCCACTAAAAATTGTTTTTTTATTCTCTTGCAAAGTAATTCCCTCCTTAAATAGCGTCGAATCATAGCGTCTAGTGCCTCGTCAGTTGCTCTTGGTCAAGAAAGTTAACAAACCGATTCATGGTCGCGTTCGTGTTTGGCAAATGTGCAATTAATTGCGATTGTTTGGATGGAATCAAATTCGCTTTCTTGTCTGCAAAATAAAATCCATCTGTGCACAGCACTGGGTTGTCGCCGATCGGATTTCTACGCGTATCATCACTTGTGTCGCCAAGCCCACGGTATCCGGGAACGGTTCGACCGATATGCGCCTGTATGTCCGTAAGTGATGCATACGAAAGGGCGGCAAGCTCTGCAAACATTTGCCAGTTTGCCTTTCCGATCAGCGATGGAATGACTTGGTTTAGCGTCTGGATTCGACGATCGGAGGCGGTAAACGTGCCCGCTCCCTCTGCAAAACTACCCAGTGGCAATACCACATCTGCCTTTTCGGCTGTCTCCGTTAAAAACATATCTTGTACCATCAAAAATTCTAAGCCCGATATATTATACGCCGGTATGTCCTCCCCAAAAACCAAAAGCGCCCTCATGGAGCCGCCTGTAATGGCTTGTTTCACTTGTCGTGGGTCTTTTTTGATGCCCATATCGACGAGCCCTTGGGAGTTGCAGTTTGGTTTCAGTTGAATGATGCCGTCACGAGGACTGCCGATATGACCGCTTGCAACTGCGATGGAAGCAATCAACCTTGCCCCGTCCGTCGTCACTTCATTTTGTTCGAACACAATCATTGCTTTCTTGGCACCGCAATAGAGCGCCGCCGCCTGTTGCACATCTTCCGCAACGTGGACAGATTCGAACGATTCGGCAAATGCGGCAAAGTTGGCATCCGTCACATGTGCTGGCTTTTTGCCACAACCCAGTACCGCCTTGGCAAATTGGCGTAACGGTTCTATGTCGTTTGTCACGCCGATTTTGATAGACGCCCACTCGTCGGCTTGTGTCTCTAAATGGTTGATCACAATTAATTTCGCACCGTTCTCCACGGCTTTTTTAATCTTTAGACCCGCGATGGTGTGGTTATGGATAATGTCAGAACAAATGAGCACAATCACGTCGGTTGCGGCCAGTTCGTCCAATGTATTGGTAGAACAATCTTTGCCGATAACTTCCTTTAGACCGCTTCTTTTGCTGTTAAATGAAAATACGTTCTCTGTGCCGATTCGTGTCTCTGCATATTGTTTTAAGAGGAAGATTTCCTCGTTGGTCAGTTTATCTGAGATGGAAACGCCAATGGAATTGCTTCCAGTACGCATGGAGATGCCTTGCACTCTTTTCGTGATATAGGTGTACGCTTCTGCAAAGGACACCGCAACCAAGCGGTTGTCTTTTCGGATCATCGGCGACGTGATCCGCTGTTTCTGCCCTTCTGCGAAGCCGAAGCGCCCTTTCACGCAGAGCAAGCCATCGTTTTCTTTATCGGGCAAGCTTCTAAGAAGCATGTGCCCTTTGGACGACACCTTTGTCTTGCAACCGACGCTACAAAATGAACAGACGGTATTCGTCATATTTTCCTTTAGGGGCACACTTTTGACAATCGGCAACCGCTCACCAATGGCACCAGTCGGACATGCCGAAGCGCATTGCCCACAAGAGATACAGTTTGTTTCTTTTAACGGTTTTGCCAGTTCTGGCGCAACCACCGTGTCAAATCCACGATCGACAAGGCCAAGCGCTGTCCGTCCCATCACCTCGTCACATATTCTAACGCAAAGGCCGCACAAGATGCACTTATCGGGATTTCGAAACATAAACGGATTGCTCACATCAGGCGCACGGTGATGCATTTCCGTACCTTCATATTTTTTTCTGTCGGTGATGCCGTAGTGGTTGGCGTATTCGAGCAATTTACACTCAAAATAATCATGACAACCACATTCTAAACACCGTTTGGCCTCGTTTTTGGCTTGCTCTTCGGTATACCCCTGATTGACTTCCGCAAACGTGTGTTTCCGTTGGGATGGTGTCAAATGGGGCATTTTTGCGCGGGCGATACGCGGGCGATCTGCCAACATGTCGGCTGTCACCTCACGGGTCACCATAAATGGCGTTTGGTAGCCAATCGTTTCACCGTTTAGGTAAGAATGAATGACGGTGGCGGCTTTTCTTGCGTCGCCAATCGCTTCGATGGCAATGCCTGCGCCTTTGTTCGTGGCGTCGCCGATGGCAAATACGCCGTCTACATTGGTGCGGAATGTTTTTTCGTCTGCCGCAATGTTGCCACGTCGAGTCAGCTCTAGTTGTTCGAAGCCTGTTGGGTTTAGCGCTTGCCCAATGGCAATGACCACAATGTCGACATCGAGTGTTTCGAAGCAACCCTCCATGGGCACAGGGCTTCTTCTGCCGCTGGCATCGGGTTCACCCAGTTGCATTTGTTGCAATTTAATTTGTGCCACCGTTCCGTTTTCTTCGATAATTTCAACCGGATTGGTCAAGTTTTTAAAAATAACGCCCTCTTCTTCCGCCTCGATGATTTCGATTTCTTCCGCGGGCATTTCTGCTTTTGTTCTTCTATAGATATTGTATACCTCAGAGGCACACAGTCTGACCGCCGTTCGGCATGCGTCCATGGCGGTATTGCCGCCCCCGACAACCGCGATTTTTTTGCCGTGTAGCAAGTGGTTATTGAGGCTTACGTCACGTAAAAAATCAATACCTCCGATTACGCCTTGGAACTGTTCGCCAACACAGCCAAGTGCTGTGCTTTTCCATGCGCCGATCGCCACCAAGGTGGCATCATGATTTTTTTTGATATGCGCAAACGTAACGTCTTGCCCAATGTTCACATTGTTTACAAATCGAACGCCCATCTGCTCGATCAAGGTGGCTTCTTCGTCTACCACCGATTTTGGAAGACGGTATTCTGGGATGCCATAGCGGAGCATGCCGCCCATTTTTGGCATGGCATCGTAAATGGTGACGGCGTGCCCTGATTTTCTTAAAAAATATGCCGCGGATAATCCGCCGGGGCCACCGCCGATGATGGCAATTGTTTTGCCTGTCTCTTTTTCAATTTCGGGTGTAAAGACGTCGTCTGCATGAAGGTCGATATCTGCCGCAAAGCTTTTCAACTGGGCAATGCTAATCGGTTCTTCTACGAGAGTGCGTCTACATGCCTCCTCACATGGATGGGGACAGACCCGCCCAATGGCCGCTGGAAGTGGCAGGCGGTCTTTGATTACTTTAACCGCTTCTTGGTACTCGCCGTTTGCAATAAGCCCGACGTAGCCTTGGCAGTCGGTCTCACCCGGACAGGCAAGCACACAAGGCGGTCTGCAATCGCCGATATGGTCTGACAACAACAGTTCGAGTGCGGTTTGTCTCGATTTTCGCACCTTGTCTGTATTGGTTTTGATGATCATGCCGTCTGAAATGGTGGTGGCACATGCCCGAAGCAATTTTGGGCTACCCTCCATCTCGACCACACAAATGCCACACGCGCCATAGATTTCGACACGCTTGTCATGGCAGAGCGTTGGTACATCTATGTTGTTTTGTTGACACACGTCAAGGAGTGTCTGACCGATTTGCCCGATCACTTCCCGGCCGTCTATATTAAGCTGGATGGATTTCATGTTTAAATGTCACTCCTACTCTACCGTTATGGCGTTAAATTTGCATACGGCATAGCACTTGCCGCATTTGATACACGTTTCGTGGTCGATGGTGTGGGTTTGCTTCACCGTGCCCGCAATGGCTTGTACAGGGCATTTTCGACTACACAGCGTACAACCCGTACACGCATCAGCCGTGATTGTGTAGGTTAAAAGCGGTTTGCACTGCTTCGCCGTACATTTTTTATGGTAAATATGATCTTCATATTCATTTCTAAAATATCGGAGCGTCGTTAAGACGGGGTTTGGCGCTGTCTGCCCCAACCCGCATAAGGAGGCACTCTTAATTTCCTCCGCCAAGTCGAGTAGTAGCTCGATGTCACCTTCGCGTCCATGACCTTCTGTGATGCGGGTCAAGATTTCCAACATGCGCTTGGTGCCGATGCGGCAATGAATGCACTTGCCACACGATTCTTTGCAGGTAAAGTCGAGAAAAAATCGTGCCATATCCACCATACACGTCGTTTCATCCATGACCACCATGCCACCAGAGCCCATAATCGCGCCAGTATTTGATAAAGAGCGGTAATCAATGACCGTTTCAATCAACTCCGATGGAATACAGCCACCCGACGGACCGCCCATTTGCACGGCCTTAAACTGCTTGTCATCTTTTATGCCACCACCGATATCATAAATGACATCTTTTAGCGTCATGCCCATGGGGATTTCGACAAGACCACCCTTTTTGATTTTACCTGTCAGGGCGAACACTTTTGTGCCTTTGCTATTTTCCGTACCCATGGCGGCAAACGCTTCGCCACCGTTTCGAATGATCCACGGGATGTTGGCATAGGTTTCGACGTTGTTGATATTCGATGGTTTTTGCCAGTAGCCCTTTTGTGCCGGAAAAGGTGGTTTCAGCCTTGGCATGCCCCGCTCGCCCTCGAGTGACGCGATTAACGCCGTCTCTTCGCCGCAGACAAACGCGCCTGCGCCCGCCTTTATACGAAGATGGAAGGAGAACGCCGTGCCGAGAATGTGGTCGCCTAAAAATCCTTTTTGTTCGGCTTGGGCGATGGCATTTTCAAGGCGTTTGATGGCAAGGGGATATTCAGCACGAATATACACAACGCCTTCATTTGCGCCGATGCAAAAGGCCGCCACGAGCATGCCTTCGATTAACGCTTGTGGGTCACCTTCGATAACAGCACGATCCATAAATGCGCCAGGGTCGCCCTCATCTGCGTTACAAATTACATATTTTTTTCCGTCTACACCACTGGCGTTTTTTGCCGCGTTCCATTTGAACCATGTGGGGAACCCCGCCCCGCCTCGTCCCGCCAAGCCGGATATTTTTACGATATCGATGATGTCGTCTGGCGTTTTGTCTAGGCACAGCTTAAGCGCTGTATAGCCGCCGTTTTGTATATATTCTTCGATGTTTTCGGGGTCTAGATTGCCACAATTTTGAAGGGCGATGCGCGTTTGTTTTTGCAATATCTCTGCATCTTGTGCTTGGATTGTATGATGTGCAAGAGCTGTCTCGTCTCCGTCTACATAGCGAAGAATGTTTTGAACAGCGGCTTCGTCTACCTGCACGCATGTCACACGACTGCCGTCTTCTTTTATAATTTCCACAATCGGCTCTAAGTAGCACATCCCGATACAGCCTGTGGTCGTAACGTCTATCGGTTTGTTCTTTAATCCTTCTGACAACAGCGCGGACACTTTGTTTGCACCGGCGGCGATGCCGCAACTTCCTTTTCCGACTAAAATCTTCATGCCCTACGCCTCCCCCTTTGCACCGGATTTTATTTCTCGAATGATTTTCTTTGCTTTTTCGGGCGTCAATGTGCCGTACGTCTCATCGTTAATCATCATGACAGGAGACAGGCTACAACAGCCCAAACACGCCACATTGTTTAATGTAAATAAGCCGTCCTCTGTTGTTTCCCCTTCTTTGATGCCCAGCTCTTCGCATAAGGCGTCTTCAATGAGCGCCGCGCCATTTACATGGCAAGCCGTGCCTTGGCAAAGCAACACCAGATGTTTTCCCACTGGCTCTAGGCGAAATTGGGTATAAAACGTCGCCACGCCCAACACTTTGGCGGGCTTTACATCCAGTTGGATCGCGATGTATTGGAGCAGATCGAGGGGCAAATACGAAAAAAGTTCTTGCGCCTTTTGGAGCACCGTGATCAAGCTACCCTCAATGGGTTTGTATGTTTCGATGATGGGCATGATGCGCGATGGATCTATATTTTTTTCTTTTAGTGCGTGCGTAAGCGCCGCAATTTGGGTTTCGGTTCCACAAGTGCATGTCATAAACCGGCCAACACCTTTCGTTTAAAAGTTAAGATGACTATAATAGGGTATAGTATCATAAATTAATTTTGTCTACAATGTTTTTGATCTATATTCTCTCATAAATAAGGTGTTTTATCTATTTTACACAAATCGGATTGTATACGCGAACATGCGTGGACATGTGGTGTCAAAAAAATATCTTGAAAAATATTTTATTCGGTGAGAGAATGGGATGAGAAAGGTGTGAGAAAATGAAAGATACAGATAAAAACGTAAAGGTAATTGTTTTGGCGGCGGGCGAAGGCACGCGGATGAAATCCAATTTGCCAAAGGTGCTTCACAAGGTCATGGGGCAAACGATGGTTGAATACGTCATTAACACCGCAAGAAAATCGGGTGCGCAAGACGTATGTGTTATCGTTGGGCACAAAGGCGAGGTGGTGCAAAAGGCAATCGAAGAAACATATGGGGATGTAAACTTTGCAGAGCAGAAGCAACAGCTAGGCACAGGCCATGCGGTGCAGATGGCGGCAGATTTTATCACCGGTGAAGGCGACGTCATCATCCTATGCGGCGATATCCCGCTCATTACCCCCGAGACAATCACAAAACTTATGCAGAGGCATGAGGCAGAGGGCAACGGCGCCACGTTGGTCTCTTTTATGATGGACGATCCGACAGGGTATGGGCGCATCTTGCGAAACGCAGAGAACAGATTTGAGCGAATCGTAGAGCATAAAGATTGTAGTGATGCCGAGCGGGCTATCTCAGAAGTCAACGCCGGTGCGTATATTTTCAAAGAGAGCAAGCTACGAGACGCGTTGACAAAACTTGACAACCACAATTCACAAAACGAATACTATCTAACGGATACGGTCGAAATCATCAAGCGATCTGGCGAGAACATTGGCGTACTGGTGGCAGACGATGAGAACGAATTTTTCGGCATCAACACGCGGGTGCATTTGGCACGTGCCACCGAGCTGATGCGAACCAGAATCAATACGGCGCACATGCTAAACGGCGTGACCATTGTTGATCCGGCACAAACCTACATTGGGCAAGACATCGAGATCGGCATGGACACCGTGCTCTACCCTGGCACCATAATTGAAGGAAAAACAGTGATCGGTGCAAACTGCTCGATCGGGCCCAATACGACAATCAAAAGTTCTACGATTCAAGGAGGTGTCAACATCCCCTACAGCATGGTGTTGCAATCGGAGATCGGCGGCTATACGACGGTTGGGCCCTACGCCTACTTGTATATGAACGAAAAGAAATGACAATTTTAATTGATGCAGATGGATGCCCGGTCGTCGGCATTACAATAGAAGTGGCCAGAGCCTATCAGGTGAAATGCGTGATCCTTTGTGATACGTCCCATCATTTTGAGAGAGAGGGCGCAACGACAGTTGTGGTTTCGAAAGGGAGTGACAGCGTAGACTTCGCGCTTGTGAATATGGTCAAGCCGCATGATATTGTTGTTACGCAAGATTACGGGCTTGCGGCAATGTGTCTGGCTAGACTTGCCGTACCGGTAAGCCAAAATGGTATGGTTTATAGCGAGGATAATATAGATGCGCTGTTGCTCCAACGTCACACCGCGAAAAAAATACGTATGGCAGGCGGCAGACTGAAAGGAAATTCAAAACGTACACTTGAACAAGATCATGCTTTTAGAGAAAAATTAATAGAGCTTGTGCAAAGGCCAGAAAGCGAATGAGAAACAATTCGCTTTCTGGCCTTTGTGTTTTTACCGATAGGCTATGAAGATTATTGATTGAGAGAACGATAGCTTGAACCATATCCTTCGATGGTAGATGTAAAATCACCTTTGCCTGGGTCTTTTAAATTTGGATTTACATTTGTGATTTGCGCCCCTCTTTGGGCATCTGGTAAAAATCGGAACCATGCCAAAAAGTCAGTTTTATCTGCTTTGGTGGTGTAAAAATAGTTTGTGTTAAACGTATTGGCGTCACCATAATGTGGTGTGTTTTTGTAGACCAATTTTCCGTCGCTATCTACAAAAGAAAACATGAGACCCTCGTTGCCCCCGTACACGATATTTTTTTCAATCACGTTACCGGTGGCTTGTTGCACAACGATACCCGATATGTTGTTGTATAAAGTGTTATTCGAGAATACACAGTTTTTTGTAAACCCAACTTTGTTATTATATCCGCCAAATACAAGACCGCCGAATCCATCACTATTTGAAATGTTGTTGTTTCGAACTGTGACATTATAGACAATTTTTCCACTGTGTTCGCTTGCCACTTCGATGCCAAGGTTGCAACTGTCTATATTATTTTCTTCGATGATAATATCATGTCCACCGTCTACATAGATGCCGGCACAGCATAAATCATACCCGCTACCTTCTTTGTATTCATCGTTTCCTTCCGTGCTGATTTTGTATAGTGTATTGTGTTTAAATATACCATTTCGTGCGCAGTTCAGCTCTGGTACTGGGCAAACGTCTTTCTCATACCCAATGGCATCAAGACCAATGTTGTTACAGTCGTGGATGTAGTTGTTGATGACGGTAAAGCCATCAATGTTTCCGTTTAGGGTGACCGTTTCGCTACCACCTGTCTTGCAGTTATACACTTCATTGCCGTCGATGACGATGTTTCTTGTAGGCGTTACGTTTTTCGCATAAAACACGATGCCAAAATTGTTCTCTCCGCCAACATCATGCACTTTGTTGTTTCGAATCGTGATGTTGCCGCCAGGTTTTGAGGTGGAAGCTTCGTAATAGATGCCATCGCTTCCGTTATACAGTTCAAGCCCTTCAATCGTTAAATAACTGACACCCGGCAAAATGTCAATAATCCGCTCACCGTCTATGCCTTTTATGACTGGGTGGGCACCCGGGGCCGCTTTTACCGCAATGGGATTGTCACTTGTGCCCGTGGTTTCAATGGTGACTTGCTCGTTATAGGTTCCGTCTAGTATGTACAGCGTAGATCCAGCTTTTAGTTTTGAAATAGCGGTGTTGATGGTTTTATAGGGCTTGGCATATGTGCCGTCGCCTGTCCCATCGTTGCCAGTCGTTGATACATATAGTACAGGTTTTCTGATGCCTTTGAGAATCGAAACATTTGGAATGATGGGCTTCATAGAACCTAAATCATTCCACGCAAAGAAAGAGATGGCATCAGAATTTTGGGTGTTGACTGTTACGTCGCATGTTTCGTTTGACAAAAGCGAAATATCTTTTTTTATACTGGTACTGACCAATGTGCCCTTGTTATAGGAAGAAGCAACAAGGGTATACCTTCCACTAGAACCAAGCGTATTCTTAAAACTAGCCGTCACGGCTTTATCACTGTCATTGTAAAATGACTCAATATACTCGCCGGTTCCATTTTTTAAAATGACGCTAACCGGTGCCGTGCTTGCAAACACATCGCCCCCCGATGTGGCTATGCCCCAAAGGACGCATGTGATGAATAGGATGAAATATTTTTTCATTGTGAACCCCCTCTTTTATATCTTTTGCTTATTATATACACAATACCGCTTGATTACAATGGATCTTGTCATTATTTTCTGTAGCGGTGTATGCTGATCTGGGTTTGTGTTATAATGTATAAAAATTACAAAAAATTAATAAATCAATGACCATCAAGAGAGGAGGAGAACCGTTTGAAGGATTTAAAGCACTACCGAGCCGCCATTACGATTTTTACGATACTATTCATGGCGATGAATTTCTTCATCGGGAACTTGCCATCGTTCATACTTTCTTTTCTATTTATTTTCTTATTATTGACGGTACGGACGCTCGTTGTTCCGTCAGAGCGAAAAATAAAAGCATATTTGATTGTTGCCTATGCGGGAATCGCCGTTATACAGCTTGTGATCTGCGTACTGATTACGTTTGGTCATCATCACACCTCTATTGAATTTTATTTCTGCAAATTTTTTAGCGTCGTGACCCTTTTATGTCCTTTCGTGATCGAAAGGTTTGTGACCATTAATCGTTATGCCAAATTTTATTTACCGTCAGCTGAAGAATTGGCAACCGTTAGTTTTTCGGAAATGAAACGAAGCAGAAATAAAATTATAAATGCGCTAGAATCTCTCGAGAGGGCTGGCAAAAGCTTTTCTATAGAAAACCTAACGGAGATCACGGAAGATTTGCCTCGGCATAATTCTTTCGAATATATCAGTAAGGAGAGCCTGCCCGATGGTTATTTTGACAGCGCCTATGCCAGTATGGGTGATCCTCATCTCTATATTATTATTTCTAATACGGGTAGCGCGGCAAGTGAAATCATTTCGACCTTCACACAAAAACAATACAACCATGCCTCCCTGTCATTTGACTATGACTTAGAAACAATTATCAGCTATAATGGCGGGGAACACGTCTATACGCCGGGGCTTAACCACGAAATGATTGCGTATTTTAATAAGAAGGAAGAGGCTTCCATTATTGTCTATGCGCTCGCATGTTCCGCGGAACAGAAAAAGATGATTATTGATAAAGTAAGAGAGATTAATGATGACGGCAGTGCCTACAATATGTTGGGACTGGTGCTCAAATATTCCCATAAGTCGAATATCATGTTCTGTTCTCAGTTTGTGTATAAGATGTTGCAGTTGGCTGGGCTTGCGTATTTTCAAAAGAAAGAGGAAGAGGTAAAGCCGACAGATTTAGTCGAACTCGACTATTATCGGAAGTTACAATTCGCCTATGAAATACATTTGAAAAACGCGAGTGAAACGAGGTGCCCGCTATGTTAAAAGACAAACTGATAGAAGCACTCTATGATGCCGAAATTGTTGCAAAGGCATTCGACATTCTGCCATTCGATCTATACTTAATGGGTGGGTCTGGGTGTATAATGGCGGGGTACCTGAATCGCGCAACGATAGACTTTGATTTTGTAGACATGGAATATAGCTCAAAACTAAATCGTGTATTTAAAATGCTTGCTCCTTTCGATCTGATTGACTATGCAATGGCATCTATTGCCCCCGATTATCAGGATAGAGCAAGGCAACTTCGAGAGTTTCATTACTTAAACGTATACGTATTATCGCCAGAGGACATAATTGTCAGTAAGATAGGCAGGTATTCAGAAAAAGACAGGCAAGACATTGAAAGTTTGCTAGCGCTATCGGATAAAGTAATTCTCAATAGATGCATACGTGAAGTCATCGGCAGAAATGATTTTTCAGATATAAGCAAACAAGTCTTTATCAGCAAAGTAGCTTTGTTTAGAGGTGATTTTAATGTACCGGATATTGAAAAATAGCATAGAGAACTTTTGTGAGAGCTTATCCTATAACGAAAATGATAGTCGATACAGAGTGTTTTCGTTCTTTCGGTTATTGGCCAACATAGAACTGTATGCCCAAGAAAAAGAGGTAGTATCAGAGCAATACAAAAAACTTTCTAGTTTTTTGTATTGCCTTAGAGACCATGCGAGATGCGAATTAATATTGTATGAGCTTACGATGTTAGGCGTTGAACCAAAACGTTTTTTTGACTATGATTTTACAGAGGAAACTAAGATTTTTAATATGTTTTTAGATTTGGCTTACTGGCGAGATTAAGTCGCCAGTAACGAGGCGGCATAATGGATATACACATATAGAAGAAAGAGAAAAGACCAAGGAACGATACAGGGAGGAAGCTTGCATGAAATCAATAATAGAAGTAAAAAACTTCACTAAAAAATATGGCAATTTTACAGCCGTCAATGACA
>JAVBJY010000244.1:0-18766 GCA_031546735.1 Eubacteriales bacterium | reverse complement strand
CAGTGGGTATGTTTTTTGGGGTGCCTGTGTTTGCCGTCATTAGCACCATGTACGCCGAGCTCATCGAGCGAAAATGTAATGAAAAAATGAACAAAGAATAGAGGCGGTTATGTTGTTGTGTTCACCATCCAGAGGAAATTTCTTTATGCTCATGTTGTTGGTCGTTCAGTTTGTGATGACGATTGTCATTAGCATTGCCGTGGCTTTTTCGGGGGTGACAATCGAGTCGACCAACGTATTCTTTCTTGTGGGGGCAGAGGTGGTGTCCTTTTTGCTCCCTGTGGGGGTTTACCTGCTTGTCACAAAGCAAAGTGCCATACAAGTCTTAAGCCTTCGGCCCATTTCTGTCAACAATCTTATTCTGATTTTTTTTATCATTGTGTTGTTACAGCCCCTCATTATGTTTGTGGCCTCTGTTTCGAATTTGGTGTTTCCGGACGTCACCAGTGAGGCAATCGGTGCGATACCCAAGGCGCATTCGCTTTTGGTTTCTCTTGGCGCCATTGCGGTTACGCCCGCCATCTGTGAAGAGGTTGCCTTTAGAGGTGTTATTTTGCACGAGTATCACAAAGTGCCAGTCAGAACGGCGGCACTGCTGAACGGTTTTTTGTTTGGCGTTGTGCATTTGAACGGTCTACAATTTTCCTACGCATTTTTATGTGGGTTTGTATTTGTATATTTGGTTTACTACACAAAATCGATTTTTGCTTCTATGTTCGCGCATTTTATCGTAAACGGCGGACAGACTATGATGATATACATCAGCACAAAATTCTATCCCGAAGCACTAGAAAAAACGGCCGCCACAATGGGCGAAAAGCTAGACGCAGTGAAGACAACGTTTGTGTTGGCGGTGGTGGCACTTCCATTTTTCATCCTATTGTTTAAACGCTTTATCAAAAACAACAAAGAGAATCTGGTGGAGATTGCGCCAATAGAAGCACAGCATGAAGAAGCGCAGTATGAACAGCAAGTACTTGCAGACTGTTTACAAGAGCCGGAAGAGCCAAAAGCAGAACAACCGCCACGCATTATGACACTCTCCCTTGTGTTTGTGATCATCATTTTTGTGCTTGCCTTGGCGTTTAACCAACTGCTTGCTTTTATTCTTCCAATATTAAAATCATTTAAAGGATGAGATAACGTATGAATGAAAAAATTATGTTGGTTGATGGCAACAGCATCATCAACCGGGCGTTTTATGGCATTCCGATCTTGACAAACAAAGACGGCTTGTACACAAATGCCGTATATGGCTTTTTAAATATACTCTTTAAGCTGATCGATGAAGAGAAGCCGACACACATCGCCATTTGTTTCGACGTGCCCAAACCGACGTTTCGGCACGAAAAATTTGCTGACTATAAAGGCACAAGAAAAGGGATGCCCGACGAACTTCGGGAGCAATTGCCGACGCTGAAGCAACTTCTCACTAAAATGAACATCAAAATGTTCGAGTTAGAAGGGTTTGAAGCGGACGACCTGTTGGGCACGCTGTGCGCAGAAAGTTTGGCGGTAGATGTACTGCCGGTCGTCATATCGGGTGACAGAGATTTGCTTCAGTTGGCAACAGACGTTGTAAAAATCAGAATACCCAAAACAAAAGCTGGCAAAACAGAAGTAGAAGACTATTACGCGCAGAATGTAGTCGAAAAATATGGCGTGACACCCCAACAATTTATCGAAGTGAAGGCGCTGATGGGGGATGCCTCCGACAACGTGCCCGGTGTACCCGGCATCGGAGAAAAGACTGCTGTCAAAATCATTCAGCAGTACGAATCGGTTGAACAAGCCATTGAACATGCAGCAGATGTAAAACCGAAAAAGGCGTCTGAAAATCTAGTGGAATTTCGTGAACAAGCCATATTAAGCAAAGAACTCGTCACCATTATCACAAATGCACCGATCACATTTATAAAAGAAGAAACGCTGTTTGCCAATGTATTTAACGCAGACGCATACGAAATGTTTAAAGCACTTGAATTCAAATCCATGTTGACGAGATTTGAAAATGAAAACAAAAATAAAAAAGCTGATAGCAACGCCGAAGCTGTGACGTACCACTGTATGGGGTCAAGAAAAGAGGCAGCGGACTACGTGGACGCATTGGCGAAACAGAGCGAACCTGTGGCGTATCAAATTGTGCAAGAAGACAATCAACTGCTTGGCATCAGTTTTTCCCACGCCAATGACAGAGGTACATTGATTCGGGTGGGGGACGAGATGCGTGACGCGGACGTCATAGAGATGACGAAGCCTTTCTTTGAAAGTGAGGCGAAAAAGATCGCCCATGATGCAAAGAAAGACATTGTGTTCTTAAAGAAGTACGGCATCACCCTCAAGCAGTTACAGTTTGACACGATGATTGCGGGCTATATTTTGAATGCGACCAACGACACCTATGCATATAATGACATCGCCTATGATTTTTTACAAGAATCGTTTTTGTCGGAAGAAGAATTGTTTGGAAAAGGCAAATCAAAAAAGAAAATTGCCGATCTTTCGGAGGCTGAATTGACTGATTTTGCCTGTAGACAAAGTGACATTTCGTTTCGCGCCAGCGGCGAGATGATGCGCAAGCTGTCTGAACATAACCAAGACCAGCTTTACTTCGAAATCGAACTGCCGCTCATTCATGTATTGGCCGATATGGAAATGTACGGCATTAAAATTGATAAGCCAGCGCTGACAGTGTATGGTGAAGAATTGTCAAAACATATTGAGCAGTTGACAACCGAAATCTATTGGCTGGCGGGTGAAGAATTTAACATTAATTCGCCAAAGCAAATGGGCGTGATTTTGTTTGAAAAATTAGGGCTAAAAGGCGGCAAGAAAACAAAGACAGGCTACTCGACGTCTGTCGAAGTATTAGAGCCATTAAAATCGAAGCATGAAATCGTGGATAAAATTTTGGATTATCGGACGTATGTAAAATTAAAATCGACCTATGTAGATGGGCTTTTAAATGTCATGGACGCGGAGAGCGACAAGGTATATTCGACCTTTAACCAAGCGATTACCGCCACAGGGCGTATCAGTAGCACAGAGCCGAATCTGCAAAACATACCCATCAAGATTGAACTGGGCAGACGGTTACGCAAGTGCTTTATTCCCACCAACGATGAGTATGTGTTTGTTGATGCAGATTATTCGCAAATTGAGTTGCGGGTACTGGCGCATATGTCCCAAGATGAAACGTTGATTAACGCGTTTAAAGAGGGGCAAGACATTCATCGGCTGACCGCGTCACAGGTGTTTCACATTCCATTTGAAATGGTCAACAGCAACCAAAGAAGCAACGCGAAAGCGGTGAATTTTGGCATCGTATACGGCATGGGCGGTTTTAGCCTCAGCCAAGATTTGGGCATCACCAAAAAAGAAGCCGATCGTTATATCGAAGGGTATTTTGAAAAATATCCGATGGTGAAGGTCTATCTCGACGAAACAGTTGCACGGGCAAAGCAGACCGGTTTTGCCGAAACCATTTTTCATAGACGGCGTCAAATCCCTGAGTTAAATGCAAGCAATTTTATGACGCGTGCATTTGGAGAGCGCATCGCCATGAACATGCCGGTGCAAGGCAGTGCGGCCGACATCATTAAAATCGCCATGGTGAAGGTAGGGCGGCGTCTCAAAGAAGAAAATATGAAATCGACGTTGATTTTGCAGGTGCATGACGAGTTGTTGGTAGAAGCCCAACGAGATGAAGTAGACAAGGTGAAGGAAATCTTAGCAGAAGAAATGGCGCATGCGGTGACGCTCCTCGTGCCCATCGACATTGACGTGCACGAAGGAAACAGTTGGTACGAAGCACACTAATTGTGGTTAATGAAGGCACGAAGGAGATATAGCATGAAGATTATCGGCTTGACTGGTGGCATCGGAACAGGCAAAAGCACGGTCGCCAAAATTTTAGCGGCGCACAACGCGTATATTATTGATGCAGATAAGCTGAATCATGATATACTGAAATATAACAAAGAGGCATATGATGAAATAGTTGATTGTTTTTCTACAGACGTATTGGATGCAGAAGGGCATATCGACCGAAAGAAACTCGGGCACATTGTATTTAATGACGCAAAGCGGTTGCAAATCCTTTCGGATATAACCCATAAATATGTGATCCAGGAGACGCGTCGGAGGGTGCAGCAGCTACAAGAGGGCGACTATGCGTATGTTGTCTTCGATGCACCGCTTTTAATTGAGGCCGGTATGCACAAGGAGACAGACGAAGTATGGATTGTGTATGCCGAAAAGCAACTCCGTATCGACAGGGTGATGAAGAGAAACGGTCTATCCGCCGCCGAGGTCGAGAGGATTATGGAAAGGCAAACGCCGTTTGAAGAATTGCGTCCGTACGCCGACCATGTAATTTTAAACAATGACGGGTACGAACAGCTTGAGGTAGTGGTAAAGGCGCTACTGATAGCGGTGTCTTAACCACTAAAATCGTGAAAAACAGAGGAGGGTCAACATGGTTGCAACACTTGATTTAAGAAAATACAGACGTTTGGTTACAATATGCTTGGCTGTGGTCACGGCTTCTGTTTTTGTGGTGTTTTTATTTGGGCAACTGTATCCGATGAAATATACAGAGTACATTTTTGAGTATGCCAAAGAATACAATATCGATCCTGTTTTGCTGTGCGCCGTCATTAATGTCGAAAGCAATTTTGACAAAGATGCAGCGTCGCATAAAGGCGCGAAAGGCTTGATGCAACTGATGGAGCCAACGGCAGACTGGGGCGCAGAGAAAATCGGGCTTGAGAACTTTACGTTTGATCAGCTTGGCGACCCCGAAACCAATATACGCATCGGTAGCTGGTATTTAAGCACACTGGGCAAGCAGTATAACCAAGATTTGGAACTGATGCTAACGGCGTATAATGCCGGAAGCGGGAACGTTTCCAAGTGGCTAAAAGACGCACGATATTCAAAGGACGGGGCGACCCTCCATTATGTGCCATATGCCGAGACAAGGAATTATATCCGAAGAGTGATGAACAATATGTATGTATACCGCTTTCGGATTGAAGCATGAAGCGGTTTGCATATGACGCCAAACAGGAGGTACACATGAGAAAGGGTACGAGAATGACAGGCATTTCGGTATGTGTATGTTTGTCGCTGTTGACGGGTTGCGGAATGGACATGTCACGCCTAGCGGCGACGCCTGCGGCAACAGAAGCACCAAGGCAAGTAAGCGAGGGGCAAACGGCAAGCCCTGCTATAGCCGTGGACAAAGAAACAATCCATATGTCGATGCGTTTTCCAAAAACGCTAAATCCGATTATGAACGAAGATATTTATGTTTCGGATATATTGAAATTGATGTTTGAGCCGTTGTTTCTGCTTGACGAACATGAGATGGTCGTGCCCAATTTGATTGACAACTACTCATACGCAAGCGATACACGCACCATGACACTGACGTTAAAGGACGGCTTGACGTGGCACGACGGTAGCAGGGTGACGAGTGAGGATGCAGTGTTTACACTGGATACCTTAAAGGGTGCGCCTGAAACAGCCATATACAAAAAGGCACTTGCCAATGTGAGAAGCTACCGTGCGGTGGATAGCCGAACGTTTACCATTACATACAGCGAGCCAAACGGTTACTACATGTATAACTTGTGTTTTCCCATTATCCCAAAACAGTATTATAACAGGAATATAGACAAGTATGCCATGCAACCCATCGGCAACGGGGCATACAAGTTCAAGTCCTTTGATACGGTGAGCATGTCTCTTGAGAAGAATGACGCTTATTTTAGAACACCACCGCATATACAAAACGTACACGTCACGATCTCTCCAGACAAGCAGACAGATTACTATTTATTTGAGCAGGGCATAACCGATGTGTTGCCAGCGAGCATTTATGACTGGGGCAAGCATAGCAGTGAAAAGCAAACCGAAGTCAAAGAATTTGTCATGCAATACTTCGATTTTGTTGGGTTTAACTTTAAGCGTGAAGTGTTTCATAACCTGAACATCCGAAAAACTGTGGCTCACGTACTGCCGAGCAGTACGGTCGTGGACACAATCTACATCAATCATGCCATGACCGCCCATGCACCCATTAATCCCGTTTCGGGCTTTTATCTGGAAGATGTGACGGCCTATCCGTATGACTTAAATATTGCCAAAGGTTTGGTTGTGGGTTCCGGGTATACAAAAGAGCAACTCACTTTTACAATGATTGTCAACAAGGAAAACGAAGAGCGTGTCAAGATCGCCCATCTCTTGGCAAGGGGATTGAATGCGGTCGGCATGAATGTGACCGTGGAAGAACTTGCGTTTGATGCATTTCAAAAACGATTGGTGGAGGATGATTTTGATTTATTCGTCGGAGGGGATATGTTGTCGAAGGTGCCAGACCTGTCACCGCTTCTCCACTCGTCGCAAATAGCAGGCGGCATCAATTATTGTAACTATGCCAATTCGAATATGGATCTTCTCTTGATGCAGGCGAAAAATGCAACCGATGAAGCGAGCCTGAAAAGAGAGCTAGGAGAGATTCAGAAGTTTATCGCGACGGATTTGCCACTTGTGAGCATTGCATTTCGAAAATCCGCCCTGATTACCGATCAAAAAATTGTAGGCGACAAAAAGATAACGCCAGACAACCTATTTTATAATATCAACGAATGGGATATCGACGCTTCAAGGTAGCCGCTGACGGCAGTTAGAACACATTGACTCAATGCGTGGAGGAACGAAAGCTTATGTTACGTAAATCCGATTTAACAGGTGAACTGATTTTTTTTGCAGAAGAACGCGCCAATCGCCCCCATTTGCATGGGGAGAATGATGCGTCACGCTGTCCCTTTTGTCTTGCCAACGAAAGCATGAAACCCCCCAATCTATACGAGACTGACGACAAACGAATTCGTATTTTTCCTAATCTATATCCCATTTTGGGTGAGGGGGAGGGCGATGCCTATGGCATACATACTGTTTTGGTCGACACAGATCAGCATAAGGAACGTTTGCATCAATTTTCGGATGCAAACGTGTACCAAGTGCTGTTTGCGCTAAAGAAACACACCGCGCGGTTATTGCGGGACGAGCAAATACGGTATGTGCAGATTTTTAAAAACGATGGGATCAACGCGGGCGCGTCGCAGGCGCATTCTCACTGGCAGATTGCCGCACTGTCGGTCATGCCACCGCGTATTTCTCTCATGATGCAAAATCTAAGTGCGCATTATGAGGCAAATGGTACTTGTTATTTTTGCGACATGGAGTTTGGCGCGCGGCTCATTGAAGAAAACGAGTTATTCTATGGGTTTGCGCCCCGCGATTCTAAGTTTTGTTACGAAATCAACATCGTACCCAAACAGCATGTGCATGGGATTACAGGTTTATCAGAAGCCCAGTTATGGTCGTTGGGCACGATGTTAAAAAGCATGTTGAACAGGCTGAACAACGTAAGCCACGTAGACGGCGGCATCCCCTATAATATTTGCGTGTACAGCGCACCGGATACAGGCGTCTGTAACGATGCCTTTCACTTCTATGTTCAGATCATCCCTCGTATGGGCAATATGGCGGGGTTTGAATTCTCGACCGGTTGTTATATCAATTCGGTGTTGCCAGAAACGGCGGCCGAAAATTTACGCAGTGTGTAACGATAAGAAGCGCTCATCAATCCAAGATAGTTTAGGTTGGTTTATATGACAACCTAGACTAGCATGGATTGATAAGCGCTTTTTTGTATTGCGTGGAGTATACCCGCGTTCAATCTTGACAACCCAAAGAAACAAGAATACAATGTGAGTAATCACTCTCAATTGAAAGGAGGCAACACCATGGCAAGAGAAAATAAAAAAGACGTCATTCTTCAAACCGCAATCGAACTGTTTTACACAAAGGGATTTACAGCCACTAGCACGTCAGAAATTGCGGCAAGAGCAGGGGTAGCCGAGGGAACAATCTTCAGACATTTTAAAACAAAAAAAGAAATCTTACTGGCGGTGCTAGAAAATTTTATAGAGGTATACGGGCACACGTTTGCGGTGCAACCGATTCAAGACATTGTAAGCCAAAGCAAGGACAAAGACATAAAAGAAGTGCTCAAGCTTATTATGAAAGATCGGTTGACATTGATTGAGCAAAATGCAGAGCTGATCTGGATTGTCGTAACAGAGATGCGGTATCAACCAGAGATAAAAGAAAAGGTGATCGACCATATTGGGCAGAAACTTTTTATGATCATGCGAGAATTTTTTGCGTATGGTGTTGAAAACGGTATATTTCGAGAGGGTGACCCAACAGCGATGTTGCGAGGGTTTATCGGCTCGGCGTTGGGGTTGGTCATACAGCACAAAGCATTTGCCCCAGGGGGTACAACGACAAAAAGTTTAGACCAAAGCATGGACGAAGCAATCGACCTTTTTCTAAATGGCGTATGTGTGCAGTAAACTGCCTAAAAATGGGAGCGTGAGAGCGTGGGCACAAATCAAGCAATCAAATCAGACGAACCTTGTATTCAAATATCTCATGTGGATCGGGTGTTCGGTGAAAAACAAGTGTTGTTCGACATCAATTTTGACATTCCGTATGCCCAAATTTTGGGTTTGCTTGGGCCGTCTGGTTCGGGCAAGACGACACTTGTCAAAATTATTTCGGGCATCGACATCGCAAGCCGTGGCGCGGTGTATTTTCAAAATGTAAAGATGCCGAAGCTATCGATGATGGATAAAATCGGATATATGTCACAATCGGATGCACTGTATGGAGATTTGACCGCAGAAGAAAATTTGCAATTTTTTGCGTCGATGTATCGGCTGCCTCGCGCAAAACGAAAGGCGCGAATCGCCGCGGTGACACAGCTTGTAGACTTAACAGGGCATCTAAAAAAGCAAGTCAAGAATTACTCAGGGGGGATGAAGCGCAGACTATCCCTTGCCATTTCTCTTCTCCACGAACCGACGGTTTTGATACTAGACGAGCCGACGGTCGGCATCGACCCAGTTTTGCGGCAATCGATATGGCAAGAGCTGTATACACTGCGAGACAACGGCACGACGATCATCGTCACGACCCATGTCATGGATGAAGTGGAAAAATGCGACAAATTGGGCATGATTCGCGATGGACACTTGATCGCCATGGGTTCACCCGCCGACATCAAGGCGCAAACCAACAGCAAAACGATTGAAGAAGCCTTTTTGTACTATGGAGGTGAGTCGAAATGAGGGTAAGAGCGGTTATACTACGCATACTGCGGCAGTTTTCCCATGACAAGCGGACAGTGGGCTTGATGATCTTTGCGCCTATTCTCGTGCTGACACTCATGACATTTATTTTTGGTGGCTCTACCTACGAACCGAAAATTGCCGTCATCAATGCCCCCTTGCGCTTCGTCAATGCATTAGAAAAAAATGAAGCCAACGTATTTCGGTATACGGAAGGCGATGCGTATATGGACATCACCACCTCACAGTTGGATGCGGTCATCAATTTTGAACGGGGCGTTCCTAAAATTTTGTTAGAGGGGAGTGACCCTAAAAAAAGCCAAGCGGTTATGATGGTGGTGCAAAACGCGTTGATGGGGGATAGGGCGTCTTTACAGCCTGACGTCACCTATTTATATGGCTACCGCAATATGGCGACCTTTGATAATTTTGGTCCTATTTTGATTGGATTTTTTGTCTTCTTCTTTGTATTTTTAATCGCCGGTGTGTCCTTTTTGGGCGAGCGCAACACAGGCACCCTCGAGCGGACGTTGGCGACACCGATCAGGCGGTATGAGTTGGTGCTTGGATATGTGGGCGGCTTTGGCATTTTTACCGTGCTGCAATCGACGCTCATTGCGTGGTATTGTATCCATGTGTTGCACGTATTGATGGTGGGTTCATTTTTTCTTGTGTTGCTTGTGACGATTTTGACGGCGCTGGTTGCCCTGTCTATGGGGACATTTATCTCTGCTTTCGCAAGCAACGAGTTGCAAATGATCCAGTTTATCCCCATTGTGGTCGTGCCACAGGTGTTCTTTTCAGGGCTTTTTGATTTGAGCACCATGTCGGTTTGGTTACAGCGGTTTGGGCGGTTGATGCCCCTTTATTATGTGGCAGATGCGCTTCAAAATATTATGATACGCGGCAAAAATTTATCTTATATCATGATGGATATAGGGGTGTTGCTTTTGATTTTTATATTTTTTATGGTGGCCAATATCGTGGCGTTGAAAAAACATCGCAAAATTTGAAAGGTGAGGGACGATATGAAGAGACTTGTCGTAGTGGGTGTATGTGTTTTGATGATGCTTGTTGGATGCGGTAAAAATGCCAAGGAAGTTGTGTTGAAAGGTTTTGTACAAAACAATATCATTTCTGTGGGCACGACGGTTTCGGGTAAAATCGTCGCGATGCAGAAGAGCCAAGGCGAACCAGTGTCCAAGGGGGATACGCTTGCTGTTATCGACACCACTGGCTACCAGTATGCAGTAGAGCAGTTGACGGCTATTGTGTCGATGAAACAGGCGAAGTTAGAGGAACTGCGGGCGGGCACTCTCCCGCACCAAATCGAACAGGCGGAGGGTGCTGTTGCGGCGGCAAAAGCAAATCTCACGCAAATAGAAAACGGTAGCAGGCCACAGCAGATCGCGCAAGCCGAAGCCAATGTGAAGTTTTATAAGGCAAAGCTTGACGAAGTCAAAAATGGTAACAGGGTACAGCAAATTGATCAGGCCAAAGCGAATGTAGATAACTTGGCGTCCGTTTTAAAAGCAGGGCAAGACAATTATGCCTATCTAAAAGACAAATACGAAAAGACCAAAAGTCTAGTGGCGGCCGGTGCCGCCTCCGAAAGTGATGTAACCGCTCTTGCCAATCAGGTGGACAACGCGAAGGATATGCTCGGGGCTACCGAAAGCCAGAAGAAAAGTGCAGAAGCGGCTCTTAACTTGCTCAAAGAGGGCGCCACAGAAGAAGCGGTGACAGCGGCGTCAGGAAGTTATGAGCAAGCCGTGGCTCAATTGCAATTAATCAAGGCAGGCTCTACAAAAGAAGCCATACAGTCTGCCCGAGCGAACTATGAGATTGCCGTGGCACAGCTTAATTTACTAAAAGAAGGGCCAACCAAATATACACTCACGACGGCAGAAGCCGATCTGGCGCAAGCAAGTGCGCAGTTAAAGCAGGCGCAATACATACTTGCCAATTGTACCATTGTTGCACCGTCTGATGGCATTGTCACAAGCAAGAACTACGAATTGGGCGATGTGGTGTCGCTTGGTGCCAATATTGAAGATATCGCCATTGCAAAAGAATTGTACATCCTTACCTACGTACCGGCGCAATATATGGACAAAATATCGTATAACCAAACGTTAACCATAACGACGGATGCGGGCGAATGTACAGGCGTTGTCAACTATATTGATTTGAACACGGCGTATACGCCGAAGGAACTGCAATCAAAAAATGCGAGCAAGAACAAAGCGGTCAAGGTCAAAATCAAGATCACGGATGAGAGCGGCGTGCTAAAATCGGGCATGAACGCCAGCGTGCACATCTCGTTGTGAAAGTGACATATTTTGCCGATAGATATGTATACCCCGTGTGAAGTATACAGACAAGGAGGTCGGAAAATATGATGATCACAGATCGAGCCCGCAGTGATGTTGGATATCAAGACAAGTATGCGAAGAAAATGAATCAACTGAATGACGAGAAGCAAGCGTGGCAGAACATTGCCAAGCAAACAACAGACAGCGCCAACAGCACGAAGAAGAAAACCAAGAAAAAGAAAGGCAAAGACGTCATGGTCACGGCGGCGACGAAAAAAGACGACATTCGCAAGTTCATTGCGACGCTGAATCAAAAGATTTCGGAAGTACAGGCGGGCGATGAGGATATGAAGCTTAAAAATGTAAAGATCAATGCATTGCAGATGAAGATTGCCGCACTTGAACGTCTTTTGACAAAAGTAGCCCAACAGGAACGGGGGCAGGACGACGATACAGTAAAACATAAAAAAGAAAAGGCAAAGGATAAGGTTTTTTTGACAAAGGACGATTTGACGGTGGAAGAAAAGAAATCTGGTGCTGGTCTGACAGATGCACAGACGCAAGCGGGGGCACCCAGTCAGATCGACGTCACGGCAGATTTTAAAGATGTACCTGCGTCAGCAGGAGAAACACCCACCGTCGATATCGGCGTGTAGATCGCACCCCACAAGCGCTGATATTAAATAAAAAAGACAAAACATTTGAAGGAGTATCACATGAAGATTACAGTGTTTAACTGAAGCCCGAAAGGCAAAAACAGCAATACCAACGTAATAGCAGAAGCTTTTTTAGAGGGCGCACGCCGTGCTGGCGCAGAGACCGAGAATGTGTTTCTCATCGACAAAAAAATCAATCATTGTACGGGATGCTTTTCTTGTTGGTTTAAAACGCCCGGTCGCTGTGTCCACCAAGATGATATGGAGCAGTTGTTGTCGCTCTGTAAAAATTCTGATATCGTCTGCTTTGCAACCCCCGTGTATTTGTGGAATATGACGGCATGCTTGAAGAATTTTTCAGATCGGCTCATTCCGACGAAATGCCCGCGTGTTGTAGAGACGAATGGCGATTTTGACATGCAGACTTCGATCACAAAAATGCCGGAGGTCGTCATCATTTCAAACGCGGGATTTCCCGGCGACAATAACTTCCACACGATGAAAGAAGTGATGAAGACAACCAACCCCATACTCGAAATATACAGAAATTGCGGCATGTTGCTTCGGATGAAGCACGAACAGACGCGACCACGAATAGACGAATACCTTTCTTTTGTGGGGCAAGCAGGGTTTCAAATCGCATCGGGTGAGCCTGTGTCAGATGCAACCAAGAATGGTCTTGCCATGGAGTTGTTGCCTGTTGAAGAGTATATAAAAATAATTGGGAAAGCCTAAATTCAAATACGCCGGAGGATCATGCAATGGATATTCAACTCATCACTAACTTACAAGACAATAGTATAAGGTTATTAATGAGCAGGCTGTTAAATGCAAAGGGCAAGTATTGACTAACTTTGTCATGGAAAGGCAAATTCTGTCATAGAGACGTATATGGCTTGTTCGGCACAAAACAAGTAGTCTATTAATAGTCTCAAAAGCGGGTACACCTATTATAAGGTGTACCCGCCGCTTGTGTTAGTCTAAGTCCATTTTATCTAAATTATCCCAGTCAATTTCATCAAATGTATATGTCTTACCACGATTGATATCTTCTCTTCCTTGTAAAATAGCCTGTTTTTCATCTTCTTCTAATTCGTCAAAATTCAGCTTCTCTATTATGGTCACTTCATCTGTTGAAATCATTTCAAACATTGGTTTTAAAGCCATTAACTTGTAATCTGGTAATTTACTTATATAGTTTATCAATTCAGCTTGTAAAGCAGACATTATTATACCTCCAATCATTTATACGCATCTCCACGAGGTGCAATCTTGCTTATTAATATTATACCATTATCCACGTCAATTTGAAATATTATTCTGTAATCTCCCATTCTTGCCCTATATATATTGTCTTGCCCTTTAAGTGGTTTTATGTCTCCTTCTGGTGGTTCAAGCGACAACTGTAATATAGCATTCTTTATTCGTTGTATTGTAGGTTTATCCAATCTGGATAAATATTTAAGTGCTTGTTTCGTATAATCAATCTGCATTTACTCACCACCCTATTCATCCTCTAAGAGCCTGTTCACGGTCTTATTTTTCCAACAGCGGAAGGAAGCCTCAAAACCTTTTTAACAGCAAGCGGATAAAGCACGGAATCGTCATCTGTAAAGATATTTTAGACAAAATTTTAGACATTGGTATAATCAAATGGTTTAAACAAAAAAAGGCTGATTATACAAGATGAAAACCTTGATATAATCAACCTTCTTACTGCCCGAAACCGGACTCGAACCGGTACGGGGTCAACCCCCGCAGGATTTTAAGTCCTGTGCGTCTGCCATTCCGCCACTCGGGCAAAATGGGAGTTATAGGGCTCGAACCTATGACCCTCTGCTTGTAAGGCAGATGCTCTCCCAGCTGAGCTAAACTCCCAAAACGACTCAAAAGGGACTCGAACCCTCGACCTCTGGCGTGACAGGCCAGCGCTCTAACCAACTGAGCTATTGAGCCACATCATTTTACTTTACTCTGTCTCGTAAGACGTTGTGTGAAGTAAACTGGCGACAAGGGTTATTATAGACGACAGCGCGAAGTTTGTCAACAACAATTTTAAAATTTTTTTCAAGTGCACCAAAATTGTGATCTGGCGTTTAAATTTACCTTGAAAAGCAGCCATTCCTAGGGTATACTTCTCATACAGTACTTTCATCTCTTAAGCCGAATACATTGTTTTTTATTTTAAGGAGGCACGCTTCGCATGTATTTTATTACAAGAATTCCCGGTATCATCATCGCCATTACGTTGCACGAGTTTATAAAGGCATTTGTATCCACGTCACGAAACGATATTTTGCCCCGACGGGATGGGCGGCTGACGTTAAACCCACTCAAGCACCTCGAACCGATTGGCTTTTTGTTTTTTATGTTTTATGGCTATGGTTGGGGCAAGCCGGTGAAAACAGCGCCGATTTACTACAGCGATCGTAAAAAAGATACGATTCTTACCTATGTTACACCGGTTCTTGCCAATTTACTGTTGGCGTTTATTTTTTCTGTTTTATGTAACCATTTGCCACAGTCCGTCATGGCATATCAAGCTGTGCGTGATGTTTTGGCGTACGTCGTGGTTGCAAATGTATCCCTTGCGGTGTTCAATCTTGTGCCCGTGTATCCAATGGGATGCAACGCCGTGTTAAAGGTTGTCATGAGTAGCAAAAACCAAATGGCACTCATTCAACACGAGCGGATGATGCAAATTATATTGCTTGCGTTAATGGTGTTTCACTTCATCGATCCATTTTTAAACCCAATCGTCAAAGGCATTGTGCTATTGTTTGGGCTTGTGTAGAAGAGGGCGTGTATGAAAACCATCAACATAAAGCTAGAGGCGTTTGAAGGCCCGTTTGACTTGCTGTTTCACCTGATTGAAAAAAATAAAATTGATTTGTACGACATTCCTATTTTTTCGTTGACCGACCAGTACATTCAACATCTGGATGCGATCCAGTACATTGATATGGACGCGTTGAGTGAGTTTTTGGTGATGGCCGCCACATTGCTTGAGATAAAATCAAAAATGTTGCTGCCATCTGCCGCGCCGCCCGAAGAAGAGGAGAACGACCCACGAGACGCGCTCGTAGCCAAACTGCTTGAATATAAACACTACAAGGAAATGTCGTCTATATTTGCACAAAAGCAATCTTACCTCGACACCATTTACTTTAAAAAGCCAGACACAAAGGTGCTAAATCTCGCAAAAAAAGAAGAGCCCGTAGACCCTTCTGTTCTTTTTGCCCATATTGATTTGGCGTATTTGTATCAGCTGTTTCAGAGTTGTATGAACCGTCGCGAGTTGACGACAGATAAAATCAGAAGCGGCTTTCGCTCTGTTGCAAGAGATTTGTTCACAGTGGAGGACAAAATTAAACATATCAAAAATTTGTTATTTCTTCATTCTGAAATCATGTTTAACGCCGTATTCCAAACGTCCAGCTCTAAATCAGAAAAAATTGCAACATTTTTGGCGATGTTGGAACTGATCAAGATGAATGAAATTTCTATTTTTCAGCACGATATATTTGACGACATTTTAATTAAAAGCAAGGAGAGCGCGTATGATGGCATCTAAATTAGAAAAGGCAATCGAAGCGATCTTGTTTGCCGCAGGCGAGGCGGTGTCTCTTAAAAACATCGCCCATGCCCTTTCTCTCGACAAGGAAGCGGCATACACACATATATGTACACTGACAGACCAATACAATTTCGAAGACCGAGGCATCCAAATTATCCAAATTGGTGAATCGTTCCAGATGTGTACCAACCCAGATTATTTTCCTTACATACAAGCGCTCTGTGAAACGCCCCAGAAGAAAACATTGACGCCGACGATTTTAGAAACACTCGCGATTATCGCATACAAACAGCCCATTACAAAAGGGGGCATCGAAGAAATTCGAGGCGTAAACGCTGACCACGCCGTCAACAAACTGATGGAATACAACATGGTAGAGGAAAAAGGGCGCATGGATACGGCGGGCAAGCCGATTTTATTCGGTACCACGGACGAATTTTTAAGGCACTTCGGGTTTGCCTCATTGGAGGCACTGCCCAATGATTTATCAAAGGGATAAGGCAAAAGGACCATCGTATAAGCCTCCGTGGTAGCAGACGATAGCGGCTACATCATAGGCTTGCATTTTGGTAACCGATTGAAGGGCGACGTCCATGTCGGCCGTATAGTGCTCGTTAGGCCCTGTCAGCTTGCCGTCTGTGATGTTTAGACCGTCGCCTGTGATGAGGATTCGGGCTTGTTTCGCATATACACACATATGACCCGGGGTATGCCCGGGCGTGTGGATCATCTCAAGACCACCTGCAATCGGTAGCACTTCGCCGTCTTGCATGGTTTGGTCTATTTTTATGCGTCTATTGGCAAAGGCCTCTTTAAAAGATGGGTAGAAGTTTTTCATTTCTTCCGATAGGTGTTCGAGATTGGCTTCCATCTGTGCCAGTTTTACAGGCGTCTTTTCACCGTTGATATAGGGCGCCTCTTCTACATGTGTAAGCACCTTGCAGTGAGGGGCGTGTTCTAAAATCTCTTTGACACAGCCGATATGATCGACATCTTGATGTGTCAAAATGATTTTTGTAATGGCAGACACTTGAAACCCCGCACGATTTATCTCTTTTTCTAACACATCAAATTGTAGCGGAAGCCCCGCATCAATCAACACAACCTCTGACGCATCCCATATAAGGACAGGGTACATATTGCCTTGACTGCCGCCTATCACAAGCATGTCCATGTTTTCTGCTATTTTCATATCGCTTTCCTCCTAAACGTCCGAAGACAAAATATACTTTTCAAGCTTGTTTTTCATCTCTTCATCTGCGAATATCTCTACACAAACACCGTCTTCGGTATGATCTTGCGACACGAGAAGACAATTCTTGTGGACGAGTGAGAGTAGGGCGCCTTCCGAAAACGGAATGAGTGCTTTGATATAATCTTTAGAGCTTTTGACCACTTCATCCACCGCCAGCTCTAACTGGTCAATGCCGATTGTATTTTTTGCAGATAATTCTAATGTTTTTATGGCAAAGGAATCGGGTGGGAACGGACGAAGGACGTCGTCTTTGTCAATTTTATTGAACACAGTTATAATCGGTTTTTGGATACAACGCAGTTCTTTTAATGTGTCATAGACTGTTTTCATTTGCAGGTCACGCAGAGGGTTTGATGTATCCACAACATGAATCAAAATATCGGCATACTGGAGTTCCTCTAGCGTTGCCTTAAACGATTTGATAAGCGTATGGGGTAGCTTTTGAATAAATCCGATGGTATCGATCAAGAGATACTCTGAATCGGAGGTGCCCACTGCTTTTCTGATGGTGGTGTCAAGTGTTGCAAACAGCTTGTCCTCTGCGAGCACATTGGCTTCGGTTAATACGTTCATGAGTGTTGATTTGCCCGCGTTGGTATAGCCCACGAGGGCGACGAGGGGCATGTGTTGCCGCATGCGCTTTTCGCGCATGACCTGTCTGTGCGTCTCAATATCGGTTAAGTCTGCCGATAGTTCTGAAATACGCTCTCGGATTTTACGTCTATCCATTTCGAGCTTTTTCTCGCCGGGGCCTCTCGTGCCGATGCCGCCGCCTAGTCTCGATAAATAGCCCGAAGCGCCTTTTAGATGCGAGAGATTGTATTTTAGCTGTGCCAATTCGATTTGATCTTTCGACTCCGCCGATTTGGCGTGTTTTGCAAATATATCCAAGATGACCAGTGTTCGGTCAATGACTTTCATGTCGAGCATTTCGGATATATCGCGGATCTGGTTTGCGGTAAGTTCGTCATCGCAAAGAACACTGGTGGCATTTGTTTCAAGCGCCAGTTGTTTTAACTCGTCTATTTTGCCTTTTCCGAAATAATGTCTACGGTGGGGTGCATCTCTTTTTTGGGTCATGCGACCGACAACCTCGGCATCCGCCGTAGCCGCCAATTCGGCAAGCTCATCAAGTGAAAGAGTCACATCGCCCTGATCGTTGTCAAGGCCAATCAATAGCACCCGTTCGATTGCACTTTCTGTATCATATAGCATAAAAACACCTCTTTTGCATGTAATAAATCGCTTGCAAACTAAAAGTGAGCAAGTCGGTTTTAATCCTTATCTAACGTACGTGTAACTTTTTTTACGGCCTTCTCAAACTTGATGCGTGAGAGCATAACCAAATGCTGGCATTTAACACAGCGAATTCGAAAATCCATGCCGACACGCAATACTTCCCATTCGTGGCTGCCGCAAGGATGTTGTTTTTTCATGTACACAACATCCCCTATATTGAAGTCCATGGGTAAGCAGGCACCCCTTTCTTTTTTATCTCTGTTCTACCGTATGCTTGATGTAGGGCATCAAAATGCCTTCTTTATCAAGCCGTTGCTTCATGAGCCGTCTGATCTCCCGCTCGACTTGCCAATTGGTGCCGATCTCGCAATCGGCCACGATGCGGATGATGACGGACGATTCGGAAAAGGACGTGATGCCAAGCACAGACGGCGTGTGTAGCAACCCCGGCACGACAGTCTCGATGTGTTTGGCTTCATCCTCAAAAATTTTTAACGCCGAATCAACGTCGTCTTCAT
>JAVBJY010000241.1:0-6399 GCA_031546735.1 Eubacteriales bacterium | reverse complement strand
ATCAAAAGCATAATGGGTATGCCAAATTTTCTGCTTGTTATAATGGAATCAAGTGTACGGTCAAACGTATGGGGCGTGTCTGTCTTGATGGATACAGCTTTTTTGTAGATGGTATCTGATTTTTTGATTAACTCTGTTAGTGTATTCTTCATTTTTTTGTCATCCGTGTCTACAAGGCGCGAGTTAGAGCAAACGTTGGATACCAATTGCTTGAATTCATCGATGCCCACGTTGTTTCGCGCACTGATGCCAATGACAGCAACACCCAACAAGTTCTCAAGCATTTTTAAGTCAATGAAGATATTTTTTTTGATGGCCTCATCCATCAAATTAATGCAGACGATGGCATTGTTTGTCGCCTCGATGATTTGCAGAGCCAAGATCAGATTGCGTTCAAGCAAAGAAGCATCGAGTACGATAACTGTGGCGTCTGTTTTGCAATGATGAATGAAATGTACCGACGTCTCTTCATCTTTTGATTTTGGAAACATGGAGTAGATGCCAGGCAGATCGATGATGGTGAATTTGTCTTTTTGGTAAGTGAACGTTCCCTCGGCGGCACACACTGTTTTGCCGCACCAGTTGCCTGTATGTTGGTTAAGCCCTGTTAGTAAATTAAATAATGTACTTTTCCCAGTGTTAGGATTTCCGATCAATGAAACCGTAAACTCGTGTTCCATCAAAAATCCTCCTTTCGGCGTATAAAAATTTTTTCAGCATCATCGCGTCTCAGTCCAAATACGCTACCGCGCACAAGGTAGGCAATGGGCCAACCGGTGGGGCTTTTATGCACAGGTATGATCTCGGTGTTTGTCACAAACCCGAGTTCTGTCAAACGATGAAAATTTGGACAACTGCTGTCGACATAGTCAATTGTAGCCGTGACGCCTACATTTAAATTGCTGAGAGATATATTTGAATGGGCCAAGTTAAGCGCCTCCAATCCCTTAAAGAAATCTTAGGAAGCTGTACAACAATCTCGCATGCCAATTGTTGTATCGTTCCTTGCATTATAATTTTAATATATGCATCTAAGCGTTTATGTGGTATAATTTTTGAAAAAATGGAGGGCTATAAAAATGAAGAATAAGAGCGTTTTGCGGCGAGTAGGAAAAGTGTTGTTGGTTATTTTAATTGTGATTGTACTGGTTCTGGCGAGTGCCGTCGCCGTTTTTGAATTTTATCTAAAACCGAAGTATGCCTCAAAAGTGGTCACAGAGTTACAATCGTTTTTGGATGACAGCGATATGAATGCCGCAATTGACCCCGCCATGGTGGGCGATCTGCAGGCGGCGATAGGCACAGAGGCGCCTGCGCAACAAGCGACAGTAGCGGACACAAGTGCCGCGCCAACAACAGAAGTGCAAGCGACACAAAGCAGTGGAGAGGCGGCACAACCCGAAGCCACCCAAGCAGCCGGGACAAGCCCAAGTGACACATCTACCGTGGGCACACCTGCCGCACCTAAAGAGGGCGCCGTGCCAGGTGATGCTGTTCAACCGGCGCAAAGTCCGGAAGCGCAAAAGCAAGAGAAACTGAGCGCCAGTGAAGTGATTGGCAAAATGGATGGGACGGATAGAAAGCGTGTGACTGCCCTGATCGCAAAATTAGACATTGGCTATTTGTCGAAGCTAGCCTCAGGCGGCATGACGCCAGAGGAAAAAGAGCAGGCAAAAGAGCACATCAAATCGAGGTTAAGCGCAAGCGAATACGCGGAATTAAAGACACTGGGCGGTAAATATATGCACTTCTTACAATAAAAAAGTTCGCACGGCGAACTTTTAACCGTAATTCATGAAGCACCGCGACGAGTCGCGGCTAGGAATAGTGCGAAGCACTTTCCTAACATATAAAAAAAATAGAAAGGGGCTGTTGCAAAACTGAATTTTTCAGTCTTGCAACAGCCCCTTTTTACATATACAGTTTAGAGCACATAGCTTAAAAATTGTTTTGTCCGGGCTTCTTTTGGATTGGCAAAAATTTCAGAAGGCGGACCTTCTTCTACAATAACGCCGTCCTCCATAAAGATAACGCGGCTGGCCACATCCCGGGCAAACCCCATCTCATGGGTAACGATGACCATGGTCATACCCGATTCGGCCAGTTCTTTCATAACACCGAGCACTTCCCCAATCATTTCTGGATCGAGTGCCGATGTCGGTTCGTCAAATAGCATGACATCCGGGTTCATGGCCAGTGCGCGGGCGATCGCCACACGCTGCTGTTGACCGCCGGATAGCTGTCTCGGATGGGCGTCGGCCTTGTCTTTTAGGCCCACACGCTCTAAGAGGTCTAGCGCTTTTTTTTCAGCTTCTTTTTTGTGCATCAGTTTGTTGTCTACAGGTGCTAGCATGATATTCTTCTTCACGGTAAGATGAGGAAACAAGTTGAATTGTTGAAACACCATGCCGATGTTGCGTCGAACGACATCAATATTCGTTTGTTTATCTGTGAGGGTAAACCCATCCACGACAACCTCGCCAGAGGTGGGTTGCTCTAGCATGTTAAGACAGCGCAAGAAGGTTGACTTGCCCGAACCAGAAGGTCCAATAATGCAAACAACATCTCCTTCGCATACTTCTAAATTGATACTTTTTAGCACCTCGAGGGAGCCAAAGCTTTTGCACAAGCGATTAACCTTTACTTTTGTCTCCATAATGAAGCCTCCCTTCTATGTAGTGTGATAACCACGATAAGACGGAAATAACGGCTAAGTACATCACGGCGACCACCAACCATGTGGAGAACGATTCCATCGTTCGTCCTATGTAAATTTTTGCGGAGTATACAATTTCTGAGAGACTGATGATCGAAATAATGGAGGTGTCTTTTAGTGTAATAATAAACTGATTTACCAGTGATGGAATGGAGATTCGAACGGCTTGTGGCATGATCACACGAAGCATGGATTTTGCTTTTGTAAGGCCCAAACTGCGCGCCGCCTCCATTTGCCCCGAATCAACCGCCTGAATTCCGCCACGAAACACCTCTGCAATATAGGCGCCCGCATTCAAGCTTAAGGTAATAATACCTGCCGAAACAGGTGAAAGCCGAAAACCAAAGCCCAATGATTGTATCATCTGTGGTATTCCAAAATAAATGAAAAAAACCTGAACAAGCAAGGGGGTTCCACGAATCAACCAAACATAAAATTTGGAAATAAAAGAAAAGAATTTGTTTTGTGACATGCCCATTAAGCACACCGTAAGCCCAAGAAACACCGCAATGAGAAGCGAAGCGAGCGTTATTTGCACCGTGACGGCCATGCCGTATACAAGCATCGGAAATGCTTCATGTAGTACCTTCATTACGTTCAATTTACATGATTCCTCCTTTTATATTGAGGAGATCGACAACAGAGCGATTGTCGTTGAGGGCGCTTAGCTTCTTGCAATATATTTATCGAGTATTTTTTGATACTCGCCACTCTCTTTGATGTCTTTCAATCCTTTGTTAAACATTTCGATCAATTCTGGATTTTTGCTTTTCAACACGGCAAACCCGTAAGATGAACCTTTCTCCATATCCGTTACCATCTTCAAGCCGTTTCCTTGTGAGATGCCATAGCCCATAACAGGATAATCTTCAAAACAAGCGACCGAATTTCCGGCTTTCACTTCTTCGTACATAAACGGTGATTCGTCAAAATAGCTAACTTCAAATCTGTATTCATCTTTGATCGATTCTGCAAATGTAGCGCCTTCGGTGCCTGTCTTGACAGCTACTTTTTTGCCCTTCAAATCGGCATAGCTTTTAATGGTGTCGTTGTCTGATTTTACAGCCATCACAACGCCAGAATCATAGTATGCATCAGAAAAATCATATTTTTGGCTACGCTCATCGGTGATGCTCATGCCTGCAATAACCGCATCGGCTTGGCTAGACTCTAGCGCGGTTACAGCGGCAGAAAACCCTAATGTTTGCAAGTCGTATTGAAATTTTTGATCTGCTGCGATTGCCGCCAACAATTCGATATCAACACCGACATATGCCCCAGCCTCATTTTGAAACTCAAACGGCGCAAAGGTCGTGTCGGTTGCGATTATGTATTTCTTGCCCGCGTTGCCTTCGTCGGCCGTTTTGCCTGAAGAACAACCCCCTAGCGCAAAGGTGAGTGCCAACGCCATACAAATCGTGCTTACCAGTTTCTTCATTTTTCAACTTCCTTCCTCTTCCATAATAGTATTATTTACGTCGGATAGTATAACATGTTTACAGGCAAGAGTGCAAGCCTACTATTCTATATGTTCATCATCGATTCCGATGTCATTGGTAATGATGGAACCCCTTTTGATAATTTTTGTGCCAAACTTGTTTTTTAAGTCGTCTAGCATATTTTCAAGTTTCAACTCTTTTTCTTTTTTCCACGCGTTGTCGTCGTCAAACAAAGAAAGTTGGCTGGTGATGTTGTTCTCCTCCACAAGCTGGGTGCCTGTGATCGTCAACATCCGAATGGGCACAGAAAAATTCCAATGGGTCTGTATGAGTGCCATTGCGTTTTCGATGAGATCGGAGGATAAATTCGTCGGCTCGTCCAATTTCTTTTGCCGTGATATGGTTTTAAAATTTGCATCCTTTATGTGTACTTGCACGGTCATGCATTTTACTTTGTGCCGTCGCATTCTGGCTGATACTTCATCCGATAGCGCCTCTACGCCGACTTTTACATCGTCATACGTGGTGAGGTTTCGCTTAAAGGTCAGTCCGTTTCCAACAGACTTGACCTCCCTTATGTCAGAAGCCGAGCGAACAGGGCTATCATCAAGCCCGTTGGCGTAGTGATGAATGACTTCGCCTAGCTTCCCCAGTTCTTTTATGAGTGTCTGCTGGTTCGCACATGCGAGATCGCCAATCGTCTTGATTTGTAGCCTCTTCAGCACTTCATATACAGATTTTCCTACCATCATCAACGCTGTCACGGGCAGTGGATGGGCGATTGCTCGGTAGTTTTCCCTCGTAATACAAGTGGTGGCGTTCGGTTTTTTGTAATCAGAGCTAAGCTTCGCAAACGCTTTGTTGTAAGAGACGCCGACAGATACGGTGAGTCCAATTTCCTGTGCAATTACAGCCCTCAGCTTGTCCGCCACGTCTTGCCCCGTTCCAAACAAGTGCATCGTGTTTGTGATATCCAAATATGATTCGTCCAATCCGTACGGCTCAACCAAATCGGTATAGCGCTGGTAGATTTCGTTTACTTGCCTTGAATATTTGCTATACTCTGCCGGGTGCGGGCGAACAATGGTGAGGGTGGGGCATTTTTGTTTGGCGCGGCCGATCGTTTCGGCTGTTAAAACGCCGCATGCTTTGGCCAAGTCGTTTTTGGCGAGGATGATGCCCCGACGATTTTCGACACTTCCGCCGACTGCCATCGGGATGCCCTTTAACGCAGGGTTTAATATCGTCTCCACGCTTGCATAAAATGAATTACAGTCACAATGCAATATTGTTTTTTCCATGGCCACCTCTCTTCCTCACAACTTTTTTTCGATTAAACATGCTGGTGCAACAGATAAAAAACGAAATGCTAAACTTTATATTTGTATATTGATCATTTTTTAGATATAATACCATGAGAAAACAAAAAAAATTGCAAATGGAGAGCATATGTTATGAGAACGTATCTAGTAACAGGTGGGTTGGGGTTTATCGGCTCAAATTATATTTTATATATGTTCAAAAAATATAAAGATACCATTCGGATTATCAACGTGGATTGTATCACGTATGCGGGCAATCCTGAAAATTTAACTGCGATTGAGAGCCGTGCAAATTATATATTTAAAAAAGCGGACATCTGTGACAAGGAAGCGATGGAGAACATCTTCAAAGAAAATGAAATTGATTATGTGGTGCATTTTGCTGCGGAAAGCCATGTAGACCGAAGCATCAAGAATCCAGAGGTGTTTGTGTCTACCAATGTGATGGGCACACTGATTCTTCTCAATACGGCGAAAAAATATTGGGCACAAGGCGAAGGCTTTATGGCCGGCAAAAAATATGTACAAGTCTCCACGGACGAAGTATACGGTTCGCTTTCGGCAAATGGTTATTTTACGGAGACGACACCAGTCTGCCCGCATAGCCCCTATTCGGCAAGCAAGGCGTCGGCGGACTTGTTGGTGCAATCGTATTTTGACACATACAACATGCCGGTTAATATCACAAGATGTAGCAACAACTACGGCCCGTACCAGTTCCCAGAAAAGCTTATTCCGCTTATGATCCATAACGCGCTTTCAAATAAAGCATTGCCGGTATATGGTGACGGTCAAAACGTTAGAGATTGGCTCTATGTGACGGATCATGCACGGGCAATCGATCTGGTAACAGAAAAAGGTGTCCTTGGTGAAGTATACAACATCGGCGGGCACAATGAAAAGCAAAACATTCAAATCGTAC
>JAVBJY010000153.1:0-11220 GCA_031546735.1 Eubacteriales bacterium | reverse complement strand
GTTTTAACCACATCATAAAGGGCAATGGAATTGTGCCAAAAAATGCACCCGCAAACTGAATAATGATGATTTGAAGTACAAAGGTAATGGAAATCACCAGCAACATTAATTTGTTTTGCAGAAGGCTCTTGAAAATGCTAGCACCACCCAACTCACGACAATTGAAGGCGTTAAACAACTGGAATAGTGCAAACATCGTAAACAAAACGGTTGGCATTTGGGCATCCGTCGCGCCCAAAAAGTTCATCGTATACTGCAACAGGAAAACCACCGAAATAAATATGCCTGTAACGCCAATTCTTATCATCATGGCTTTAGAAATAATATTGTCGCTTCGCTTTGTCGGTGGTCGATCCATGAGATCGCTCTGAATCGGTTCAAGACCCAATGTAAGTGCCGGTGGACCATCCATGATAATGTTAATCCACAGAAGTTGCAGTGCGGTAAACGGTGCTTTTAGCCCAAGCAAGATTGAAGTAAGCACAACAATTACCGAAGACACATTGACCGTAAGTTGAAAGCTGATGAATCTCTTAAAGTTATCATAGATACCCCGTCCCCATTGAATGGCCTTTATAATAGTAGAAAAAGAATCATCCAGCAGAACGATGTCACTGGCTTCTTTAGAAACTTCTGTGCCTGAAATCCCCATGGCAATGCCGACATCCGCATTTTTGAGCGCTGGCGCATCATTGATGCCGTCCCCCGTGACAGCCACCACATTGCCCATGGCTTTTAGCAAATTGACCACACGCATTTTTATTGTAGGTGTACTTCGTGCAATGACACTGATTGTGGGCAGTAATTTTGTTAAGTCTTCATCACTTAAACTCTCAATGTCTTTGGCTTCCACCGCTACATGCGTTTTGTCTAAGATATGAAGCTCGTTTGCAATTGCGGTGGCGGTTATGATATTGTCGCCCGTCAGTATTTTTAAGTCTATCCCTGCATAGCGGCAATTGTTTACCGCTTCATAGACATCCGCGCGAAGCGGGTCAGAAATAGCGACAAACCCATCAAAGACCATTACCGTTTCAAGTTGTGCATGCGCCGATTCAAAATCAGTATCAACGGGCATTTCGTTATGCGAGAAAGCAAGCACACGGCAAGCCTGCTCTTGGTATTTTTCGATTTGAACTTCTATTTCTTCTCTCGTGTTTTTGTCCACATTGCACATGGACAATATACGCTCTGGGCTCCCCTTGGTAAGGCAAAGTGCTGTATTGTTCACCCTGATGACCGTGGTCATATGCTTGTCCTCTGAAGAAAAAGGAAACACATATAGGATGTCCGCCTCTTCGCGCGCAACACGGTAGTCAAACTTGACTGCGCTGGCGGCATTGAGCAACGCACATTCTGTCGGGTTTCCGATAAAAGCACCGTCCACATTGCCTAAATCCGCCGTGCTATTGATGCAAAAGTTCTGAAGAAGGAATCCGCTTTTTAACGATTCTGGCTTCACGATTTTATTATCCCAAATTGCGCGAACAGTCATTTTATTTTCTGTAAGCGTTCCTGTTTTGTCAGAGCAAATCACATTGATGCAACCAACCGTTTCTGATGCAATCATCTTCTTTACCAATGCGTTCTGTTTCGATAGCTTGATAATGTTAATAGACAACGAAACTGCAACGATTGTAGGCAACCCCTCTGGCACGGCAGCAACAATCAAGACGATACTTGTAATAAAAGCCTCCATGACTTCCCCAAACACAAGCCCATCATGCATCGCAAACGAAATGATTTCTGCGATGAAAACGATAGAGGCCGCGATAACGCCTAAAATCGTAATTGTTTTTCCAAGGCGGTTTAACTTTTCCTGCAAGGGCGTGACGCTTTTGTCGGTCTTTGTCAGTTCTTTTGCAATCTTACCAAATTCGGTGCTGTCCCCTACTGCGGTTACAATCATTTTACAAAATCCGCTTGTGATGTAATTTCCAGAATAGAGCATGTTATTGCGTTCCGCGAGGGGCGTTTTTTTGTCTGTGATAACGAAATCAGCTTCCTTCTTTGCCGGAATACTTTCTCCCGTAAGCGCAGATTCATCAACCGCAAGCCCCATGCTCTCTAACAATCTGCCATCCGCCGGAATCTTATCGCCAGTGGCAAGAAGAAGAACGTCGCCTACAACGATATCCTTTTGGTTAAGCATGATGGTAGCGCCATCACGGAGTGCTTTCACCATGACATTGTCATTGATTTTGCTAAGGGCATCAAAGGCTTTCGCGCTTCGCCCTTCCATCACCACAGTGATGATAACCGAAAGTGAGATTGCCGCAAAAATACCCACACACTCTAAATAATCTGCTTCTCCACCTGTTGCCGCGCGAATGATGTTGACGACAAGTGCAATAACCCCTGCCATTATAAGCATAACAATCATCGGTTCGGTCGCCGCTTGCCAAATGTGTTTGATTAGTGATTCTGGCTTGGCTTTGGTTAGGGAATTTGTGCCATACTTCTTTGCGCTTGTTTCAACGCGCTCGTTTGTTAGCCCTGTTGTCTGGTCTGAGCATAGCTGTTGAACAAGAACTTGTTTTTCTTCTGTAAATTCAAGCATTATTTTTCCTCCTCATGATGGACTTATTTGTGATGCAACTAAAAAAACCCAAGTACAGCACTCTACGCTATACTTGGGTTTCGATTTTAAGGAATAGAAACCATGTACAGCGCCAAAGAGCTATACATGAGTCTCACTATTTAAGACAAGCCAGACCAAAAATCAGTCAGTATGTTGACTTGCCACGCAAAAATGCGCCAATTACTCCCTCACGAGTTATTCTGTTGTCTGGTTATTATAACATAGATGTTCAAAAAGTCAAATCTACTGCTTGTTTATCGTTTTACTCCTTGTTCGTGCCATCGTGAAAGTCAATCAAGTCTTGCATGTTGTACATGCCCGCGGGCTTGTGTGGCATAAATTTTGCCGCCCGTACGGCACCAACTGCAAACACGTCCTTTGACAACGCCGAATGTTTAAATTCAATGATCTCATCTTTTCCGGCAAACAAAACGGAATGTTCCCCTACGATTGTACCGCCGCGAATGGCATGAAAGCCAATCTCGTCTGTCTCACGTTTCTCTCTGGTCTGTGACCGATCGTGAACGTAGTGATATTTGCCGTTCATTTCTTCGTTTAAACTATTGGCCAACAACAGCGCCGTTCCGCTTGGCGCATCAATCTTTTGGTTGTGGTGCTTCTCAATGATCTCAATGTCGAAATTAGATTCATCTAGCAACGCCACTGCACGCTTGATTAAGTTTGCAATGAGATTGATGCCAAGTGACATGTTCGCCGATTTAAAGATTGCAATGTGTGCAGACGCTTCTTCGATTTGGTTTAGAATGTCGTCTGTCAACCCCGTGGTGCAAATGACAATCGGTAATTTTTTCTTCACGGCATAGTCGATCACGGTCGGCACGGCACTCGCTGTCGAAAAATCTAAGATAACATCGGCGGGCATATCACAGTCGTGGATGTTGATAAACGAAGGGAATGTCGCATTGGTTGACGTAACATCTACGCCTGCCACAATTTCACACGCTTTGTCTTTTGAAACCATTTTGCAAATCACTTTGCCCATAGAGCCGTTAAACCCGTTCATAATAATTCTTGTCAATCAAACTCACTCCCTTATGCCGACGCGGCGCACTGCTTTGTCGCGCGTCGGTTCTTTTGTAATAAACGTAGAACCTGCTTATCCGATCAACCCGAATTTTTCCATTTCTGCTTTTAGAATGGCGTGGTTGGCTGGCTCCATCGGCACAAGCGGCATTCTGTAGCCACCCACATCAAAGCCCATCAGGCGCAAGCCTTCTTTGACCGGTATTGGGTTTACTTCAATAAACAGCGCTTGGATCAGAGGCATAAGGGCAAGCTGTGTAGACAGACTGCCTTTGGTGTCTCCGCTTAAAAATTTTTCTACGATATCGTGCATTTGCTGTGGCACCACGTTTGCGGCGGCCGATATAACGCCTACACCACCAAGGGATAAGGTTGGCACCACTTGGTCGTCGTTGCCTGCGTATAACTCAAAGTCACTGCCACAAAGTTGTGCAATTTCTGCCACTTGGGTGATGTTGCCGCTTGCTTCTTTTACACCAACGATGTTCGGGATTTTTGATAATTCGTACATGGTCGTCGGCGTAATGTTCAAGCCGGTTCGCCCCGCGATGTTATATAAAATAATGGGGATCGAAACAGAGGAGGCAATCTGACTGTAGTGTTGTATCAATCCTTTTTGCGTTGTTTTGTTATAATAAGGCGTAACGGATAAGAGCGCGTTCACGCCTGTTTTTTCTGCCATCTTCGACAGATGCACACCATGGGCTGTGTCGTTGCTTCCGGTACCCGCGATGACCGGCACACGCTTTGCCACCACGTCAACCGCAAACTGAATCGTTTTGATCTGCTCTTCATCTGTTAATGTAGAGGCTTCGCCAGTCGTGCCACATACGACAATGCCATCGGAATGATTTTTGAGTTGAAACTCAATTAGTTTTTCAAACATATCATAATGAACCGTTCCATCCTGCTGAAACGGCGTTACGATTGCAACCGCCGAACCTGTAAATACTGACATACAATCACGCTCCCCTTTACTCTTCTTTTAACAACAACTGGGCAATCTGTACCGCGTTTGTCGCAGCGCCCTTTCGGATATTATCAGCCACAACCCATAGATTGACGCCGCTTTCGACACTCTCATCTCGTCTGATTCGTCCCACAAACACTTCGTCTTTTCCGGCGGCCGAAAGCGCCAACGGATACTCATTGTTTTCGTGGTCGTTTAACACGACAAGGCCTTCTGCATGTTTTAACGTATCGATCAACTCGGCAAGGTCGAATTGGTTTTCGAACTCGACGTTAATCGACTCGCTATGAGAATCAAATACAGGCACGCGAACGGTCGTCGCCGTAATGCGAAGATCATCGTCGTGCAGTATTTTTCTTGTTTCTTCAATCATCTTGATTTCTTCTTTTGTATAGCCGTTGTCTGTAAAGACATCAATGTGCGGGATGCAGTTTCCGGCGATTTGGTGTGGGAACTTTTTAGGCGCTTCGCCTTGCAAGCCATTTTTTAAATCCATATGGCCGCCCATGCCAGCACCGGATACGGCTTGGTATGTGGAATAAACAATTCTTTTGATTTTATATTTTTTGTGCAAAGGGCTAAGGGCAACCATTGCTTGGATCGTCGAGCAGTTTGGATTTGCGATAATGCCTTTGTTCCATTGTATGTCAGATGGGTTGACCTCTGGCACAACGAGTGGCACATCTTTTTCCATTCGCCATGCCGAGCTATTGTCGACAACGACGCACCCTTTGCTGGCCGCGATAGGCGCGAAGGTTTTGCTTATGTCGCCACCTGCGGAGAAAAGCGCAATGTCGATGCCACGGTCGAAGGAGTTTTCTGTGAGTTCTTCTACTATATACTCTTTGCCGTTAAATGTAATTTTGCTGCCTGCCGAACGTTTAGAGGCAAATGCATAAAAATTTTCAATCGGAAGTTGTCTCTCTTCCAACACCTTTAAAAATGTGCGTCCAACCATTCCTGTTATGCCTACCACTGCCAAATTAATTTTTTTCATTACAATCCACCTCATATATTTTTTTATCAATGCCTAACGCTAAAGAGAAAAAGATAAAACCATGGGCGCTGACCCACCAATGCAAGCCCTTTGAAGCGGCTTGCCCCCAAACCTACTCATGCAAAATTGCACAAAAAAAGTTGACTTTCGCCAACTGTAAGGAATGTATGTATTGATCATGTGACAAAAAAAGCGGCACACGACAAATAAAATACATTTACAGATAGCACTCCATCATATTCTGCGTCAAGCAGAATGTACCCAAAACCACAAGTGGTTTCATGTCATGATGACAATTGTGTCGCTATTAATCGGCACAATCAGAAAAAAATCGAACAGGCGACCTTTTTCTTCGGCGAATGTTCCTTTCCAGGGGCCTCTTCTGTACCTTGTTACATCCGCCCGTGTACTGATAAAATCCGCACCTCTATCATTATTCTATTGTAACATACTATAACACCAATAAAATTACATGTCAACAGCAATATCCCATGTTTTGGCAACAAACGAGCCTTCCCATTCCTTATCTTTTTTTCTTCAGCTCATTTCTAAATTGTTTCAATTCGTTTTTGCCACCAAACATTCTGCTTAGTTTCACCTTTTCAATTGCCTTTGAATCTAGGTTTTCATAAGAGGCTTTGGTTTTTAGCTTGTTGTAGCTTTCAAGTCTCTTCTGGTCTAATGTGCCGTTTTGTATCGCGCCTTGCACGGCACATGCCGGTTCTCGGTTGTGAGTGCAGTCGGCATATCGGCACTGTGAAGCAAGATCCTCTACGTCTGAAAATGACTTTTCAAAATCTGCCGATGAAAGTTGCAGTTCTCTCATGCCCGGTGTGTCTATGACGACACCGCCATCTTTTAGAAGAAACAATTGCCGATGGGTGGTCGTGTGACGCCCACGATCGTCATTTCTGGTCTCATTTGTTGTGAGAACATTCTCCCCCATCAGCCTATTGATCAAGGTAGATTTTCCTACGCCGGAGGAACCCACAAACGCCACAGTCGTACCATTTTGTATGTATTTCATCATATGAATATACCCGTCGGACGAGATGCTATTTGTGACCAATACATCAACACCCATCGCCACCGTGGAAACAGCCGATACCTTGTCGTCCATATCGCCGCACAAATCAGATTTTGTCAAAACAACGACGGGCGTAGCGCCGCTATCCCATGCGGCCGAAATGTATCGTTCTAGCCTTCGCAAGTTAAAATCATTATTCAGCGCCATGCAGATGAAAACAATATCGATATTGGACGCGATGATCTGTATGTCATGCGAAGTGCCCGCGGCTTTTCGACTAAAGCAAGACTTTCGGTTTAGTATTTTATGAATGATGATGTGCCCTGTGGCGTCATTTTTTTTATCAACCAATACCCAGTCGCCTACCACAGGATAATGAGAACCGTTCAGTATTTTCCCTGAACTTTTGGCTAAGAATTCGCCGTCTTCGGTTATGATTTTGTAGTTGTCCTTGTTTTGGACAGATATCCTGCCGACGAAAAGCGCTTCATCGTCTCCGAGTTGGTTCAAAAAGTAATCGTCTAGCCCCAAATCATACAAACGTTGTGTGGTTGAATCGGTTGGCATCCAAAACGCCTCCTTGTTTTTATATTGCTTTTGGTATGACCAAAGCCGCCCTCTGTCGTTGAAACTGGGGGCGGCTTTGCGTATGCTCTTTTTGACGAAATTTTTTATTGTGCGGCAAGGTTCCACATGACGCCAAATTTATCAAACACAACGCCGGCGCAAGGGCTATAAAAGGTATGCTCTAGCGCCATCCCAACACGTCCCTCTTCGGCAAGCACGGCAAACGCGTGCTGTATTTCTTCGACACTGGCTTCAACGACGATGGAGAGACGTTCGGACTCTTGGTCGTTTAATGGTTGACCGGGGCCACAGTCAGACATCCGTATAAAATCATCACCAAAGGACATGGTTGCCTGTGCAATTTTATTTTGAAATTCTTCTGGAATTTGAAAATCCGGACTTGTCGGCATGTCAGAAAACCGCATGATTTGGAGTGGCTCTAGCTTCAACGCCCGCTTGTATAACTCAATTGCTTCTTCACAAGTGCCTTGGTAGGTAAGATAATTTCTTAGTTTCATATTGTTGTCTCCTCGTATTTTTTAATACGGCTAAAGCTGTAAGCCCTGCCCGCATTATTTAAGCTTTTATTTAACACATCGTGTTAACATACATGCGGCTCATTCGTTTTCTACATATTCTGAAAAGGTAATATAGCCATTATTATCTGCGTTAAAATAGATGTTCATGATCTCTGTGAAAAATGATATGGGCACGTAGGTTACCCCTTTTATCGTTTCGGGTTGTAGTTCCAACTGCTTGTTGAGTTTGCCTTTTTTATAGATGTTACTACCCAGTGTGACATACGCTGTCGTGTTGCCTTTTACGATCTGGATGCGGGCGCTGGCGCTATCGTAGGTAAGGGTATAACCCAACGAACCCATGACCCGCCGAAGAGGAATCATCTTGAGGTTATATTCGGTACGGTTGACGTAGTCGCCTTTGCCGATGATGGTGCTTTTGACATTGTTATACGGTATTTCAAAGGTGATGATGCCTTTCGATGGGCTGGCCACAACGCCTTCATTAAATGCAATGCATATGTTTCCGTTTTTCACATAAAAGGCCTGTGCCGGATCAATCTCTTTAAAGTCAAAATAAGATTTTTTCGTATCACGGGCGATGGTATTGCCAATGACCTTATTGCATATCTTTACCCCATTGGCACCCAGAATATCTGTAATCAGAACGGTTTTATTAGTGATCTTGTTAAATACAAATGTGTTGACCGTACTCGTCGACACATCAGACACCTCTGTCTTGTATAAGACAACCGAAACGATGTTGTCACTGGTGATCATATCATAGGCAAAGCTGATATTTTTCAACTTGCTTGTTTGACCGTTTGCCAATGCCTCTTCATAGAGCTTATTGATGCTACTATTGAGTTTGCTCATAAAGATGGCGTTTGACATGCCCTGTAGCTTTGGGATGCTTCCGGTCACTTGCATGTTTGCTTCCCTGTGGGTGATATTGACATTAACAGCGGTCACCTCCGCCGGTGCCGCGTATAGCATCGTCCCGCCCTGTAAAAAAATAAAAGCAAAAAGCAAAAAAAGCAAGGGCAACTTAACAATATGATTCATGATGTTTCACCTCCGATGGGTATTGTTCATATACTGGGTTATACTTGAAGCGCTCACAAAACAATATCATTATACCCATTATCACATTTTTTTTACCCAATTACAATTACAAGCGGATTACAAATTAAAGCGATATAATTTTTTTCTATAGCTACGGTACTGCGTAACTTTTCAAGGTATACCTTGTAGATATTTCTGCAAAGTGATATAATGCTCTCAAAAATGAGGTTTTATGTTGCTTTAAGGTTGAATCTACCATAAAGTAGCACATCTTTCAAGGAGGAAGAAAAAATGGGAAAATTGTTTGGAACAGACGGCGTCAGAGGTGTAGCGAATAAAGATTTGTCTCCGGAGTTAGTCTTTAAACTGGGTTGCGCCGGTGCATATGTCCTTACAAAAGCAACGCACCATGCCCCTAAAATCATCCTTGGCATGGACACAAGAATGTCTGGTGATATGCTAGAAGCGGCATTAACAGCCGGCATGTGTTCTGTTGGGGCAGAGGTTATGAGTGTGGGCGTCGTGCCAACACCGGCAGTCGCCTATCTCGTGCGTAAATATAAAGCGGATGCGGGTGTCGTCATTAGCGCGTCGCACAACCCTGTGAAAGACAACGGCATTAAGTTTTTTAACAGCGAAGGCTATAAGCTAAAAGACGAATTAGAAGATGAGATTGAAGACATTATCTTTAACCGAATGGAGGAAATCCCTCGCCCTATCGGTGAGGGGGTAGGCGTGCGCACAATCGGGCAAACTGCAACGGACGACTATGTGACATTTTTACAATCGACCACAGATGAAACCTTCGAAACATTAAAAATCGCAATCGATTGCGCCAACGGTGCAACCTTTAAAGCGGCACCGATGCTCTTCGAAAAACTTGGGGCAGATATGACGGTTATCCACCATACACCAGACGGCGCCAATATAAACAAAGATTGCGGCTCTACCCATATGGGCTCACTGGTGGAACTGGTCAAGAGCGGGAAGTTTGACGTCGGGGTTGCATTCGACGGCGACGGCGACAGATGTCTGATGGTAGACGAAAACGGCGTCATTGTAGAAGGCGACGAGATTATGGCTGTTCTTTCTCTCTTCTTAAAAGAAAAAGGGCAATTGAAAAAAGACACACTGGTTGCTACGGTAATGAGCAACCTTGGTCTGTTTATCATGGCCGAGAAGAAAGGCCTAACCGTTGAAAAAACAAAAGTAGGCGACCGCTACGTACTCGAAAGAATGCTGGAGGAAGGCTATAACATCGGCGGCGAACAGTCCGGCCATATTATATTCCTCGATCACAACACAACCGGCGACGGTATTTTGACGGCGGTACAGATTTTGACTGTTTTAAAGAAGACAGGCAAAACACTGTCCCAATTAAAATCGGTTATGGAAGTGTTGCCACAGGCGCTTGTTAACGCAAAAGTAAGCAACAGCAAAAAAGAAGACTACCTTAGCAACGAGACGATCAAAGCCGAAATCGCAAAACTTGAAGCGTTATTTGCAGGCGAAGGTCGGGTGCTCATTCGACCATCTGGCACGGAGCCTCTTGTCCGCGTAATGATTGAAGGACGTGACCAAGCAATGCTTGATAAACATGCGCATGAATTGGCGGCGTTGATTGAAGAGTTGTTAGGTGAATAGAACTAAAAAAGAGAAAACCGTGGGTGATGTACTTACCCACGGTTTTCTCTTTTTTGTTGACTTGAAAAGATATACTCTACAGCTACATAGAGTTGCCGGTCATTTACTGTGGCACTTATTCTACCGTTTTCCAGTTTTCTACTTTTAATCCGGTTATCATCTCAAAATGTTTTATATTGTTCGTTACCAACGTATAGCCTCGTGTTACGGCTTGAGCCGCTATGAGTAGGTCTGCGTCCTCTATTGGTTTACCTTGCTTCTTACACTCTGCATACATATAGCTCGCTGTGTTCATATCTTCAAGCGTTAGGGCGTCTACACTTAAAACAGTACAAAGTTTTTCAAATGCTTCAAGTTTAGTTGTTGCATTTGCCGCCACAAGACCTCGCTTTGCTTCATAATAAGCAATGATCGGTATTATGGATGTGTTGCCCCGTGTTCGCTCTTGCCGCCAACGGAGCATTACATCATTATCCCCACGCAATAGGTATGATATGATGTTTGTATCAAGTGCGTATATCATATTTCTACCTCGCGTAATTTTATCCGCTCAAAATCGGGAACCTCTTCATCACTTGATTGAATCGCTTTCATAAATTCGTCCATTGCGGCTAATTGCATATCCATCGTTTCATCTTTTATAGATTGCTTTTGGGGCTGAATATCGGTAACAGTAAACGGTAATTGGCGTGTTTGCAGGGTTACTTTGATAAACATATTAAAGGCTGTGGTAACGTTAATGCCTACGTTCTCGCAAAAAGTATCAAATTCTTTCTTTGTTTCTTCGTCAACAGGAACTGTTACATT
>JAVBJY010000115.1:0-5510 GCA_031546735.1 Eubacteriales bacterium | reverse complement strand
AAAAGATCTGACAGAAAATTAAGGGTCAAGGGGCGAGCCCCTTGCGGGGTGTGGGGCAGCGCCCCACGGCCTTACTCTTTTCCCTTTTCCTAAACTCTAACCTGCCCATTTCCGTACACAATGTATTTTGTTGTCGTCAATTCCTTTAGCCCCATCGGCCCTCTGGCGTGAAGCTTCTGGGTGCTGATGCCGATTTCCGCGCCAAACCCAAACTCAAACCCATCGGTAAAGCGGGTGGACGCATTCACATAAACCGCCGCCGAATCCACTTCTTCCAAGAACTGTTGCGCGTTGGAGTAATTCTCTGTGATAATCGCCTCTGAATGGTGGGTCGAGTATTGTTGAATGTGTTGGATGGCCTCGTCAACGGAGGCGACCACCTTCACTGCCAATATATAATCTAAAAATTCTGTGTAATAATCTTCTTCTGTTGCCTGTTTGATGCCCGCTACGATTTCGTTTGTCCGCTCGTCGCCTCTGATTTCCACTTTGTGCGCTTGCAGTGCGGCACATACAGTAGGCAAAAATGTAGTGGCGATTTTTTCATGCACAAGCAACGTTTCCATGGCGTTGCACACGCCAATGCGTTGGGTCTTTGCATTGATTACGATGTCCACCGCATGTTGCAAATTGCCGCTTTCGTCTACAAAAATATGGCAGTTGCCCGTGCCCGTTTCGATCACAGGGATTGTGCTGTTGTTGACGACAGACTGAATCAACCCGGCGCCCCCTCGTGGGATCAACACATCCACATATTGATTGAGCTTCATAAACGCGGTCGCCACATCTCTTGATGTATCTTCTATATATTGCACAAAGTCTGTGTTGTATTGTTCCTCTTTCAACACATCTTGAAACACGCGAATCATGGCCAAATTGGAGTGCAACGCCTCTTTGCCGCCGCGCAGGATCACGGCGCTAGACGCTTTAAAACACAGGCCAAAGGCATCCGCCGTCACATTGGGGCGCGCTTCATAGATGATGCCAATGACGCCCATCGCCACCCGCTTTTGCCCCACAGTCAAGCCGTTTGGCAGTTTTTTCATATACAACACTTCACCGATTGGGTCGTCAAGACGGACGAGTTGGTCAAGCCCCTCGGCGATTCCCTCGATTCTTTTTTGGTTTAATGTTAGGCGGTCAATCAACGCCTCTTTTATCCCCGCTTGCAACGCCGCTTCCACGTCTTTCTCGTTGGCGGCGATAATCGTATCTGCATGGTCGCGCAATGCGTCGGCGCATCTTGCCAGCACTCTATTTTTCTCATCGGTTTTAAGTTTTGCCAATTGGCTTGCGGCTACCTTTGCTTTTTTCCCCATTTCATTTAACAGTTCCATCTGTATCACTCCTCGCCTTTCTCTGTTAGTATACAGTCGACCGGCACATCAAAGGTCGACGTCGGCACACGTTCGATCACCTGAAATTGATAACACAAAGCCACTGTTTTGTACACCGTGGCTTCCTTTAAAAACGAATCATAAAACCCGCCGCCATATCCGACTCTGTAATGATTTTTGTCAAACACCAACCCTGGCACGATGACCAACGTCTGTGCGTCACTTTCCATTTTATGGGCCTCGTCAAAGAGCGGTTCTTGGATACCAAACGCCGATGTCTCCAAATTCTTTAAATCATGCACGGCGATAAAATCCATCTGGTGCCGCCCGCTCACACGGGGCAACGCCACATTTTTCTTATCCTTCCATGCCCTTCGGATAATGTTTGTTGTGTCCAGTTCGCTGTTGGCGCTCAAATAAATAAAAATCGTCTTTGCCTGTTGATACGCCTCCGTGTTAAAAAGATGTTTGTGTATCGCCTTTGTTTTTGATTTGACTTGCTTTTTGGTCATTTCATTGCGCAGAGCCAAAAACGTTTTGCGCAGTTGTTTTTTCTCTTCCGCCACTTGCAACGCCTCATGGTCGACAAGCACTTCCGAAAAGCTAAAGTTTTTTACACGTTCTCTCACCACTGTTTTGCAATAGGGGCAATGGCTTAACGTAGCATTAAAATTTTTGAAGCATTTTTCGCAAATGGCCATTCCTCACTGCCCCTTTCTTCCTTATGATTGGAATTATTGAATTTGATGCACAAACAAGGTACCCACGTCGTCACCGTTTAAGATGGCATACAAAATCTCTGGGTTTTCGCCCGATGCAATGACCATGTCGATGCCCGCCTTTGTCACCATGTCTGCCGCATTGACTTTTGTAATCATGCCGCCGGTGCCTAACTTGGAATTGGATTCGCCTGCGGTGCCTAAAATTTTATCGTCGATGGTATGCACAATCGGGATGACCTTGGCGTTTGGATTGGTGTTCGGGTCTTCGTCATAAAGTGCATCAATATCGGACAAGATAATAAGCAAATCACTTTCGACGAGCGTCGCCACATAGGCAGACAGCGTATCGTTGTCGCTAAATTCGTCTAACTCCTCGGTTGCCACCGTGTCGTTTTCATTGACGATTGGCACAACGCCCATCGACAGCAACGTAGACAAGGTGTTCTTGGCGTTTTTTGCCCGAATGTCGTTGTCTATAATTTCCTTCGTCACAAGGATTTGCGCCACCTTTTGGTTGTACTCCATAAAAAATCGTTCGTAAATCTGCATCAATACCCCTTGCCCAACCGCCGATGCGGCTTGTTTCATCATGATGTCACGAGGTCTCTCGGCAAGCGACAGGCGGTGCGCCCCCACGGCAATGGCACCTGACGACACGAGTACAACCTCCTTGCCTTGGTTCATTAAATCGGAAAGGACAATCGCCAGACGTTCGATCGTGCGCAAGTTCATTTTTCCATTGCTGTATGTAAGAGATGTGGTGCCGATTTTAATGACGATTCGTTTATGGTTTGGAAGATTTTCTCTTGTGTTCATCTGGATATACTCCTATCTCTTTTCTTATTCAGCTCGTCTAAAAATAACTGCTCATCAATAGGCAGGTGGATGGTTTTGCCCGTCCAACTAGACAAGTGCATCCCATTGGAGAGTGTCAAGCCCAAAATGCCTTCTTGCCCCTCTGCAATGAGCGGTTCACCATGTGCAATATGGTTTACAAAATTGCTGATTATTATTTCATAGGGGTGGTCATTGTTTGCAATTTGAATTTCTTCTACTGTATACGCCGGTTTCGCCATCGGCACTTGGTTTGTTTTGTTAAATTCTCTTTCAGACTGTTCGAGGGTGTAGACGAGAAGCTTGCCCTGTTCTGTCACTAGTTTTCCTCTGTCGCATGAAATTTCTAGCCGATTGGTGCCGGGCGCATCGCCTGTAGACGTTACAAACACACCAGTTGCACCGTTTGCATACGCTACGTAGGCGGTCACATCGTCCTCTACCTCGATGTCGTGCCATTTGCCCTCATGGCAAAACGCCGTAATGGCTGTGGGCATGCCACAAATCCATTGCCATAAATCCAAATTATGGATGCACTGGTTGATCAAGACGCCGCCGCCTTCGCCCCGCCATGTCGCCCGCCAGTCCACCGCATCATAATAACATTGCGACCGATACCAGTCGGTGATCATCCAGTTTGTCCGCTTGATCGCCCCCAGTTGCCCCGATTGTATGATCTCTCGTATTTTAATGTACAGCGGATTCGTTCTTTGGTTATAGATGAGGGCGAACGCTTTGCCCGATTGCGCCGCGCAATCATTTAACGCCTGCACTTCTTTTGTGTACACGCCGGACGGCTTTTCACACAGCACATGCAAACCATAGGCGAACGCCTGCATAGACATCTCGACATGAAAATAATGGGGCGTCGTAATGATCACCGCATCCACATCGCCGCTTGCATATAGTGCGGTCAAGTCGGTGTAAACCTTAATTTGGGGCGACACGCTCTCGTTTAAGTCCGACGCCTTCTGTTTGTTCCTCACATACAACGCCGTAACCTCGGCACCGTCTATCTTTCCACTGCGCAAAATATCCAAATATTTTGAACCCATATTGCCAACGCCAATGATGCCGATTCTTACCATGCACATGCACTCCCTTCACAGTCGAAAATAACAGGCTTTGAAAATTATATTACCGCTACTACAAAAAAAATACAATATATATTTTCGTATCCGTGTACGAATCTACATTGCTTTTACATAAATATATGGGTTCTGTGGCAAACTGATGTATCGCCTATAGGCGGACTATTTATAAATTGACATATACCGCCATGTGTATTACACTGATGGCGTAAATGTTGTGGTTGAAAACCTATCAAAGGAGGAATTGTTATGAAAAAAGTACGATCTATGGCTGTGGCACTTGTTTTTTTGTTAATGCAGGTGGCGCCTGTACTGGCGGCCGCGCCAATGGAAGCGAGCCCCTTACCTCTCAGGATGAGTGGCAAAATCATGAACGAAGATGCACATTCGATTCTCGTGCAGACGTACAAAGGGGACCAGCAAGTGATATTAAACATATCAGACGATACCTACATTGCGGATGCCGTTACAGGTAGCCCTCTGATGCTAAAAGACCGAGTGGGTGACGATGTAGTGGCATACTATGGCCCTATAGAGACCAAAAGCATGCCTGCCAAAAGCAATGCCGTTGCTATTATCTGTAGTATCCCACAAGACTTTGGCGCACCTTTTTACGCAAAAGCAGAAGCAGTAGAGAGCACAGCGAAAGGCATCAAAGTGACAACCGACGGTGGCGACATGATCGTAACCCTCAACAGCGACACACCTCTCTCGCCTTTTAAAACAAAAAACATCGTAGCTTTGGGTAATATCGGTGTCGGCACAGATTTGTTGTTATGGTACGGTCCGGCCGCTTTAAGTTATCCGGCACAAGCCACCGCGACAAAGGCTGTAATCCTAAGCCCAAATGAACCTGCTGTGTCTGGTACGGCCGCACCCGCGACCACTACCCCTAGCACTGTAGCACCTGACACCAGTTTCACCGTTACCGATAAACCGTTGCCAGAAGATGGCGGCATTGTAAAAGGCAATTTACCCGTCTTCACAAGCACGACCAATCAACCGTTCTATGACAAGCTAAACGAACAAGTGTCGAAGATATGTGAAGAAGCGCTGAAAACAGCAACAGCGGATCAGTCAACCGAAGTCTATTTTTCGTATGACACCGCTACGTTTGACCATTACACCAGTGTTATGCTACACACCTCCATTTCGGCTGGCAACACAGGCAGTGATGTGGTCAACACCTTTGTGTTAGACAACAAGACCGACAAACAATATACGCTTGTTGACATATTGGGTCCTAATGCATACAAGATTGCCAACGATTATATCCATGACCAAATGGTTGCAGCGCCAGAAGGTGCCTCTTACTTTACAGACGAAAGTGCCTTCAGAGGCATCAAGTCAGAGCCTAATTTTTATGTCGATGCAAATGGCAACGCCGTAATCATCTTCGATAAATATAGCATCGCGCCGGGCGTGATGGGTACGCCAACCTTTGCCATCCCTATTGCCAGTATCATCAACCAAGAAGTACCGACGGCACAGACCTATATGAAAGAGGATATCCGCATGGTGCCGCT
>JAVBJY010000190.1:0-21152 GCA_031546735.1 Eubacteriales bacterium | reverse complement strand
AGCGGATGAATTTGAAATAGTTTTGCGGCAATTCTCGGAACGCTCCAACTGAGATTTGCTGCAAAACTATTACTTTGGCTCGCTAAGCAGTATAACAACAGGCTTGCTCGAAAGCTCTTTCTTATTTGTATGATTGAGTTTTCGGGCAAGTTTATTCATGTACACCTTTTTGGACTTCAATCGGGTCTAAAATGGCATACCATACAAGGGGAACAATATGAAAAAGAACGTTTACATGATCCATTCCGCAACAAAGCTACTCATGCTTGCCCTACTCACGGCTTCTTTATTGGGGCTTAGTGGTTGTGGCAACAATGATGGCAAAAGCAAGACAGGGGCGACGCCACAAGCCGTCGAAACGGCCAAGGCAGAAGCGACGCCAGAAACCATTTTGGATGGTTTTGTTCAATATACAAAAGCAGATGTGCCCATTCGGATCCAATATCCATCGACTTGGACAGTGCTTGACAAAGATATCATCAAAACCGACGACGGAAAGTTGGCGCTTGAAGGCATCAGTGCCGCAAACGGCGTTGATTCATCTATTTATGCCGCGGCGATTCAAAATGTCACCGCCATCTGGTATGATCCTTCCCACGCAATCAATAACTTCACGCCCAACATGACGCTATTGATTGCACCGAGCACAGGCATGACGCAAGAGAGCATGTTGGATGACCAGTTTCGGGTAAAATTAATCGACTCGATTAAAAGTCAGTTTACCTCTTCCTCTTTTTCTAATTATAAAGAGTTGGCCGAGCCGACCCTCAAAAAAATGGGGGATAACTTTTTCCTCACCTTTGAGTCTTCGTATTCGATGGGCTTTGACGCTGAATCGTATTTGGCGCTGACGGTAATCGATGGCAACCTATGCACCTTTACGTTTTCAACGGGTGCAACACAGTTAGAAAGTCTGTTGCCACAGTATGATGAAATGCTGTCGACGTTAAAAGCGGCGCAGTAAAATACGAAAAGCCCTATACAATCCCCCGCCGCATGTGCGAGGTGTTGTATAGGGCTTTTCGTATTTTACTGCGGGTTCACGCGGACATCAAAGCAACGTCACTTCTACCTTGTTCACCCGATGTTTGTCACATTCGATAATCTCAAATGTCGCATTGCCCACCGTCACACTGCGGTGTACTTCGGGCATAATTTCAAGTTCAGAGCATATAAACCCGCCGATTGTATCGGCTTCTTCTGATACAATCGAAAGACCAAGCGCCCGGTTAATCGTGCTGATGGTGCTATGTCCGCCCACAATGTATTGGGTCTCGCTTATCTTCTGAATCTGCTCATCCTCGTCGTCAAACTCATCTTGAATCTCGCCGACAATCGCTTCTAGTATATCCTCGATGCTGATGATGCCCATGGTGCCGCCGTACTCGTCTACGATGGTGGCAATCTGCGCCTTTGTTTTTTGAAACGTTGCAAACAATGCATGAATCGGCATCGTTTCTTGCACAAACAACATCTCCCGCATGGCACCGTCGATGCCGTGGTATTCGCCTAATAATTTTTGTTGGTATACGTCTTTGATGTGGATAAAGCCTAGCACGTTGTCCTTGCTATTTTCGCACACAGGAAACCGCGTGACTTGCGTCTCCACCGATAGTGTCAGAATTTTTTCAAAGCTATCGTCTTTAAAAATACAGATCATTTCTGTTCGGGGCGTCATGATCTCTCGTACCACTTTGTCGGAAGACTCAAATATGTTTTCCACATAGGTCAGCTCGGTCTGGTCAATCAACCCATGTCGGTAGCTTTCTTCCATCAAGAGCACAATCTCGTCGTCTGAATGGACATCCTCATGTTCGTCTGCCATGCGAATGCCAAACAGACCCAAAATCAAACTGGTGCATGTATTAAATAGCCATATCACCGGATATGTCGCCTTATAAAACCAGATCAAAGGTGCCGCACAGGCGACCGCTATTTTTTCTGCACTGATAATGGCCAATGACTTTGGCACCAGTTCGCCAAGCACCACGTGTAGCGCCGTCACGATAGAATAACCAATCGCAAACGAAAGGATTTCAATGGTGAGTTCGCTAAAATGAAACGGGTGCAGAAGCGGCGTAATGAGGCGTGAGACAGTGGGTTCGCCGATCCAACCCAGCCCAAGCGAAGCCAAGGTGATGCCCAGTTGGCAGGCCGATAAGTAAGAGTTTAGATGTTCAACGATTTTCTGTGCATGCTTGGCGCTGGTCTGTCCATTTTGCACCAGTGTATCAATCTTCGATTTTCGCACTTTTACGATGGCGAATTCGGTGGCGACAAAAAAGGCGTTCAGCCCCACAAGGCCAAGCAAAAGTAAAATGTTTACGAGCAGTTCCATACGGTAACAGATCAATTCCTTCCATAATTGTTTTACAGTTCCTTCTATTCGAACAACTTAACGCATCTAGTATACCATAGACCACGCGCCGAATCAAAATGTATTTTCCTGTTCTATGCCACATTATGGATTCGGCAATAAATAACTGATCAAAACTATCGAAAAACAAGCGGAAAACATAAAAATGAAAAGATTAAAAGAATGCTAAGAAAAAATGCTTTCGGCTGTTTCCGGATTGATGGTAAAAAACCATTTCCCTCATGCCGTTTTCTCCTCCTCAAATTTACGCTTGTTCTCGTGGGTGTCGTCTACGGAATTTAATTTCACACTTGTTCTTTTTCGTCTGCAAGCTTAACCAAAAGACGAGTTTAAGGGCATAAAAAAAGCACCCTGCATTTTTTTGTAAGATGCTCTTCATTATTCTATGACTACTCACAGTATCATCAGATCCCTCTATACCCTAAAGCGATGCAATCATCATCCACACATTTAATCGTATATGATGAACCGCTCCTAATCAGCTCTATTTCCTTCCCACACCTTGGACATTTAGTTGCCGTTTTTCCGTACCTTAAAAAATCCATTCCTGTAGAATCTAATATATTCATTTCTTGTTCTGTCATTTTGATTTCATCAATAACCATATAGAACCCCCCTTATAAAACTGTTATGGCGAATTGATACGCCTGCTTCTCTCGCCCGCTCAACAGCATCAAGAATTAGATAATATTTATCCTCATCAGATAGATTTGGTGCTTCTTTGGCCGCTCTGTAACTGGCTCTAAATTCGTCATTCCAACTTCCAGGCTTTAATCTTGTACCCCTAAATGCCCTATGTCCATAATATTCATGCGCTAATACCGCTCTTGCACTTATCAAATCCCTTGGGTGAATAGATCCTTCATCTGGAAAAACATCTGCCATAACTGAAATTTTGTCGAGCCGATCATTGTAACTCGTTTGAAAACCCCTATTAAAAGTAAAAATACTTTCATCCGCGTGAATTGAAGCAATTTCCTGTTGTAGGCATTTAATTTGTTCTTCAGATAATGGATTCAAAGGACTCTTCCTATTACCATTGGCTTTACGTCCATTCATATCTTTACCACTTCCTATTTCTAGTATACTCCCCTTGCTAATATCGTTCAAGTCTTTATCTGAACTTTCCTTCACAAACCGATCATCCTCTTTGGTGGCGTCCTTGTAGAAGTTGTCACCCATTTAAAAATCGTCTATCGATATGTAGTCTTGCTTCGTAAAAGAAGGACAACCCCAGCCGCGAACCCGGTGGGGTTGTCCTTCTTCACCTTTCTAACAACTTGAACTATTAAAATCTAGCACGGCACTGCCTTTGGCTAGCCCGGCGTCTCACACACTGTATCATAAAGGTACAACATCTCCAACCGCAAAATCTTCGTCATCTCGATCAGGCTATCTTCTATAACCCACAAGAAAAACTCTAATTTCTTTATATTGACATTGCAACCCTTCTCTTGCATATCATCGACATGTTGACGTATTTCCTTATGCGCACTATCACATCCCACTACACTTAGATGTAACACCATCAATTGATAAAAATACATCTCTGCTTCTTCGCCCACGTCTGTCTTGGTTACAATTTCTTCCACTGCTGACTCTACTTCTTCAAAATCTGATGTTGCTTTTCCGTTCATGCTTTTTCGATCACCCCTCCGATTTTAATCAGTGGAGACGAAAGAAAGATGAACGCAAATTCCGTCCATAACTGGCTCTTCTGCCGTTGCTGTACTGCGCACGTTTTGGGCGCCGCCCAAAACCCCCACAAAGGGCGCACCCTTCGAGCAGTCATTTGCGATTCGCTCTTTTCACACACGACTGGATTCCGTGCGTGGTACAGTTTATATATGTAATGGTAATAGCCTCGCTACACGCGATCATAAGAATATGACTTGAAAAAAAGCTCAAATGATATTATACTATCTGGGTAGCGCTAGTGCGTTATGGCGTAGATGAATTCACTGTTCATCTTCGTCGACCCAGTGGGTAGTTGAGATACCCGCTGGGTTTTGCTTTCTTCTCGACTATATGCGACACAATTAACTATTTATCAGTATAAATATGCATGTGTCAGATATAGTATAATTGTTTGACGAGATTTTTTCAAGCATTGTTTTTCCAAATTACTGTATATCTGAAAAATATTTCAAATTCATTCAAACAGCATATATAAAACACAAAGAGCGGGTTCATGTTGACCCGCTCTTTGTGTTTTATACCGTTGATAAAAACCCCTTCGCTTTTTTTGAAATTTAGTATATACTATTATTGAACAGCACTCACATAATTCTCACAAAGGAGACGCACATATGATGAAGGCAAAATATTCAATTATTGTACCAATCTATAATGAAGAACTGGTTGTGACAGAAACATACAATAGGCTAAAACAAGTAATGGACACGACAAACGAGCCCTATGAACTCATTTTTGTAAATGACGGAAGCCGCGACAAATCTCCCCAAATGGTGTACGAATTTTCACAAAAAGATGCCCAAGTAAAGCTCTTAAATTTCTCTCGAAACTTCGGACACCAGCCCGCCATTACCGCCGGTATGGACTACGCTGAAGGTGACGCGATTGTTGTCATTGATGCAGATTTGCAAGACCCTCCCGAAGTGATTTTACAAATGATTGAGGTTTGGAAGCAAGGCTACGACGTCGTGTACGGCAAGCGTTCTTCCCGCAAAGGCGAGACGTTTTTCAAAAAAATCACGGCAAAAGTGTTTTATCGCACCTTGGCCAATATGACCACCGTCGATATCCCTGTTGATACGGGCGATTTTAGGCTGATCGACCGCAAGGTGTGCGACGCCATGAAAACACTTGAAGAGCGCAACCGCTACGTACGTGGGCTTGTCAGTTGGGTTGGGTTTAAGCAAACGGCTGTAACTTACGCAAGAGATGAGCGTTTTGCAGGCGAGACAAAATATCCACTCAAAAAAATGTTAAAATTCGCCATGGACGGCATTACGGCCTTTTCCTACAAGCCACTTAAATTTGCCACTTCCATCGGCTTTCTTTTTTCGGCATGTAGCTTTTTGTTTCTGCTCAAAATTATCTATCAAGCGCTGTTCACTGAGACCACCGTCAGTGGTTGGGCATCATTAATCACAGTGCTTTTGTTTTCGCAAGGCATTGTATTCATCATGCTTGGCATTATGGGCGAATACATCGGAAGAATTTTTGACGAAATCAAAAACCGACCGATTTACATTGTCAGTGAAGCCATCGGTTTTGATCCAAACAAAGCAAATAAAGACAAGGAGTCATAAAAATGATCAGTACCATCGTGAAACGTGACGGCAGAGAAATGCCGTTTGATATCAATAAAATCGCGGCGGCAATCTATAAAGCCGCCCAAGCGACAGGTGGCAAAGACTACACCATTGCCAAGGCGTTGGCAGGGCAAGTCGCCGCTTATATTGACGAGACACTACAGCTTGCAAACCCAACGGTAGAGCAGGTTCAAGATACCGTTGAGAAAATCTTGATTGAGAACGGCTACGCCCGCACCTCGAAAGAATACATATTATATCGAGCAGACCGTTCTCGTGCCCGCGAAATGAACACGAGCCTCATGAAAGTATATGAAGACTTGACCTTCAAACCGGCTATCGAAAGCGACGTCAAACGAGAAAATGCCAATATAAACGGCGACACGGCCATGGGCACGATGCTCAAATATGGTTCAGAGGGTGCCAAAAAATTTAATGAAATGTTTGTGATGTCACCGCAACATTCTCATGCACATATAGAGGGCGATATCCACATTCATGACATGGATTTTTTGACGCTCACCACCACTTGTTGTCAAATCGATTTGGAGCAGCTGTTTGAAGGCGGGTTCTCGACGGGCAATGGCTTTTTGCGAGAGCCAAACGACATTAGAAGCTACTCTGCCCTCGCCTGCATCGCCATCCAATCAAACCAAAACGACCAACACGGCGGCCAAAGCATCCCAAACTTTGATTATAACTTGGCAAAAGGCGTTGCCAAAACATATAAAAAGCTCTACCTAAAAGACATTGGCTACGCCCTCGAATTATTAGCAGATGTGGCAGAGGTGGCGTCTCTCGTCCGCACCATCGACCAAGAGATCAAACAAAAACATAAACTCGAACCCATTCTGGGCAACGACAACGACTATGAAAAATATATGAAGGAAGCACTTTCCGAAAAAATAGATCCATCGTCTGTGGCAAAGGTGCTTCACTTCGCCCTTGCGACCGCAACCACCGAAACAGAAAAAAACACATACCAAGCGATGGAAGCACTGGTTCATAACCTAAACACCATGCATTCGAGAGCTGGTGCACAAACGCCGTTTAGCTCGATTAACTATGGCACAGATACGTCGCCTGAAGGGCGCATGGTGACGCGAAATGTTTTGTTGGCGACGGAATCTGGTCTTGGCAACGGCGAAACGCCGATTTTTCCGATTCATATTTTTAAGGTAAAAGAAGGCGTCAATTACAACGAAGGTGACCCCAATTATGATTTGTTCAAACTTGCTTGTCGGGTCAGTGCCAAACGATTGTTTCCAAACTTTTCGTTTTTGGATGCACCGTTTAACAAGCAATTCTATCGTGAAGGCGACCACTCCACCGAAGCCGCTTACATGGGCTGTCGCACACGGGTAATGGCAAACACCTACGACAAAACCCGCCAGCAGGTCAATGGCCGTGGCAACCTAAGCTTCACCTCCGTCAACCTTCCCCGCCTTGCCATCCGAAACAACGGCAACCTTGAAATGTTTTTTGAAGACTTAGACCGAAAAATCGATCTCATTATTAAACAATTGCTCGATCGTTTTAAAATCCAATGCAACAAAAAAGTTAGAAATTACCCGTTCCTCATGGGACAAGGCATCTGGCTTGATTCGGACAAGCTAGGGGCAGATGACACGCTCGAAGAGGTGCTGAAGCATGGCACATTGTCGATCGGCTTCATCGGCCTTGCCGAAACGTTGCTCGTGTTAACGGGAACGCACCATGGCAAATCCCCACAGGCCCAGAATCTAGGCCTTGAAATTGTCGGCCATATGCGTAGACGTGTGGACGAAGCGTCAGAAAAATACAACCTCAACTTTTCCCTCATTGCCACACCTGCCGAAGGGCTGTCTGGGCGTTTTGTACGGCTTGACCGCGCAAAATTCGGTGACATTGAACACATCACGGATAAAGAATATTATACAAATTCGTTCCACGTACCCGTGGCATATCCGATCAGTGCCTTCGATAAAATCAAACTCGAAGCCCCCTACCACGAACTGACAAACGGCGGGCACATTACCTATGTCGAGCTAGATGGCAACCCGGTTGACAACCCAGATGCGTTTGAGATCATCGTGCGTGCCATGAAGGAAGCCTTTATCGGTTATGGCTCTATCAACCACCCTGTAGACCGTGACCCCGTATGCGGCTACACAGGCATTATCCATGATACATGCCCCGAGTGCGGACGCACGGAAGACGACGGCGGCCCCTTCGAGAGAATTCGTAGAATCACAGGATATTTGGTCGGCACCCTTGACCGATTCAACGGTGCGAAGCAAGCCGAAGTGCGCGATCGCGTGAAACACACCACACAAATGGGATAAACGAGGTACATACGATATGAATGAACAAATGACACTGTCTGTGTGCGGTCTTGTCAAAGAATCCATCGTGGATGGGCCGGGGCTTCGCTATGTTGTGTTTGTGCAGGGTTGCCCACACTTGTGCGAAGGTTGTCACAACCCCCAGTCGCATGATTTTAATGGCGGCTCTCGTCTCTCTGTTGCGACGATCTACGACGAAATCAAGCGAAACCCCCTTCTAAGCGGCGTGACCTTTAGCGGCGGCGAGCCATTTTGCCAGCCCGCGCCTCTCTGTTGGTTGGCCGATAAGGTGCATGCACTCGGCAAAAATGTCATCACCTACACCGGCTTCACCTATGAAGACCTGCTAAAAAATCATGCACACAGAGAGCTTTTGAAACGCACCGATATTTTGATTGACGGAAAATTTGTGAATGGCTTGAAAGACTATCGATTGAAGTTTAAAGGGTCTTCCAATCAACGCACCTTGTATTTGAGAAAAGATGATGTGATGGCGATTGCACAGTAAAGACAAAAAGAGAACGGGCAACTATACTGCGTTACACAGTATAGCTGCCCGTTCTCTTTTTTTGTATGTTAGGAAAGTGCTTCGCACCCATATCTTTGCCGCCCAAGCAAGCCCCCAAGGTCTTGCTCCTTCATTGTTTTAGGCTACTTCTGCGTAGTCCCTAGTTCTACCCGCCCTGTCTCTTTCAAGTCGCCCATGGCGTTTGCCTGCACCACATCGTTTGATAGCGTAATAAAATTGTCGCCGATATAAAGGATGCGGTTGATATATCTGTTGCCATCGCCTTCAAAATTGCCCGCTTTCAAGTAATCTTCCTTGGTTAGATGGCTTACCGTCCCTTTCTTCAAGAACCCTTTCGCCATATCTATGTTATAAAAATAAGCACCTTGGAACGCGAACTGCCCATAGTCCAATATATTGGCGGTTTTATCTTTCGTTTCATACACCGTGATCGGAAGCGCCAAGATGTTTTTTTCTTTAGAGAACAAAAATGCTTTGTCGTTATAGAGCGCGTCAGAATATGTGCCGCGTCCGCCGATTGTTTCTGTAAATAGCTCCTTCGGTTCGTTGATATCAGCTACGTCAAACATGGATATTTTCATGCCCAAATCATAGGCGTTTCCTTTTTCCTCATGGGTATCTTTGCCAAACCCGATCAGATGGGTGTCATCATACGGATGTAGATAGGTGCTGTACCCCGGAATCTTGAGCGCGCCCAATAGCTTAGGATTTTTCGCATCTGTCAGGTCAATGGCGAAAAGTGGGTCTGTCAGCCTGAATGTGACCATGTAGGCGCGGTTTCCCATAAACCGAACCGAACGAATGACTTCGGTTGGCGCTATATTTTCTACCTTGCCCACGATATCAAGCCGCTCGTTTAACACGTACATGTTGTTGCGATACTCATTGCTGTCGGTTGCGCCATTGATACTGGCTGTTGTTGCAATGCGCAAGTTGGCTCCTGATTCATCCATCGCGTATTTGTTTAACACGGTGCCCGGTACGGTTCCTTTTTTCAAAAATGTCGATTGTCCATCTTGCAATGCAAACTTGTAGATGGTGGTATCCACCAACGACTCATTGGCATCTCGTGCGGCCGAGTCATAATAGTACGGCTTGTATTGTGACAATGTGATATACATATTGTCTGTGGATACGTACATGTTTTCTCCTGCGCCCAAATAACTAGACACAGCCGCCGGTTTGTCCATTTGATCCAGCTGTATGCCCGTAATCATCATCATGTTTTGATTTGACATAAACGTAGACCGATTTTTACCTGCTGTATCTTTACCTGCTGTATCCGAAAAATAATAGATATCCTTGTAATCGAGATGAAGGTCATCTGTGCCTACAGCCGAATCAACATAGGCGGGCACTGTATACTCTTTGCCATCCGTACTGCGCAGACCATACATCGACACATTGGTGACAAAATACAGATCGTTGCCTATTTTTCTGGACGTGAGGAAGTTACCCTCCATGCCGACTTCTCTTATTTTCTTTGGTTGCTTTTTGTCGGATATATCATACACATATACGGTCGTTTTTGGTTCTCTATACACATAGTCAACAGTGGCTATGCGCTTGCTGCTGATTTGAGGTGTGTACGCCGGTTGCGGGTCAAATTTCGTACCCAATGTAATCAATAAGTTGTCGTGCAAATACATTTCTGTTGTGTAGTAAGAGTTGTTGTCGTATTGAATGGTGGATAGTACCTCCATTTGTTCGGTTGGCACTGCTTTGATGATGCTGATACCGGTTTGATTTGCGTAGTACATATACGTGCCGTCTGTCTTGATGATATCGCCTTCATCGACGCCTTCTACTTGTACGTTCGTCTTTGAGAAGTCCGCTCCACCGCCGCTACCTACAACCGTTGCTTTCATCATCGGTGCCTCTGCTGCCTCGGTTGCTCCTGCGGCCGATCCCCCAGCCGATCCCGTGGCGGCAGTATCGTTGATAACCACAGACTGTGGCACCGACCTGCTCGCCTCTTTATACAGCACCAACTGGTCTTGTGCCGTCATTTCATCAAGCAATTTGTGGTATTTTTCTTTTGTTCGAACAGATGACACGTCGCTTAACCGTCCGATTAGTGTGTCAATCATGTCTTTGTCTTTATTGGCATTGAGTGTTTCTTTTGCACTGCTAATGACGATAAGCCCTCTGTCGTAGAAGACTGTTTTTCCCGCTGCCCGTGCCATATAGCCGATGGGTACGAAGGTTCTTCCGTTCATGCTAAACGGAGCCGTCTCCATGGTTACGTCTTCCGTTTTCTCACTTGATACAATCTGCATCACATCGCTACCATCTTGGAAGTAGACGCGCTTGTCTGCAAATTCGATGCCGACTGTTTTTGTCTGTTGATCCCATGTGACCGTGCCGCCACACGCCTCAGCGATAAATTTGACAGGTACCAACGCCCGCTTGTCTCTCACAATGGGCTTAATGGCATCGTCATCGTTGTCTATATATACTTTTTTGTCGCCGATTAGCGCCGAAGAGCTGTCTACATACAGCACCAACGCGTCTTGCACCTTTTCGTCTGCTGTCAACAGTTCTGCCGCAATCACTGTTTGTGCGTGCTTAAGGTTTGGCTGAAAGCCGAAGGTGGCCGTGCATAGTACGGTTGCCATTACAAATGCCGTCATCTTTGTAAATTTTTTCTTTCTCATCCTGTTCCACTCCTTTTTTATTTTTTTGTTCTTCTCATATACAGACGGATAAAGAATGATAAAGTTCCGATATTTTTTTATTTTTTAAATCACCATGTTTTGCGCCGCCTATATAGGTTCGCCCACTGCGCACATTCAACTCTTGGTAAATTTTGCCTCACACCTATAAATTGGAAACCCATTTCCCGAAAATTTTTGTTCGTACTCTGTCATTACATTGCCCTCATAGTCACTCTTATGTAAATCAAGAGAAATATTTTGAAGCCGCCAACCCTGATTTGAAAATTCATTCAAGGAAAACTCAAATAAAATTTTGTTGTCTGTCTTAAAAAATACCTCTCCCTCTGCGCCGAAAAGCGTCTCGTACAAAGCCAGAAAATTCGCGTGGGTCAGTCTCCTTTTTGCCCATTTCTTTTTTCTTGGCCATGGGTCGCAAAAATTGATATAGAGTCTTTTCACCTCGCCCGCTTCAAAATATTCAGGCAGGTTTGCCACGTCTTCTATGATGAATCCAACCGGCGCGTTTGTCTCTCGTGCCTTTTTAAGCGCCGTTACCATGACTTGCGTCTGTCGCTCCATGGCGATATAGTTGACATTTGGGTTTTGATTCGCCATCGTCGTACTAAATCTTCCTTTTCCACATCCGATCTCTAGATGGATTGGGTTGTCATTTTTAAAATATTCGTGCCAACGCCCTTTGTATATTTTTGGATTTTCCACCAGTCTCTCATTCGTTTTTAACTCTTCGTCTGCCCATATTTTTTTTCTAATTCGCATTGTATTTGCCCCTCATATCGTTAAATTGATTTTCGCGATCAGCCCCAACCCGCTTGCGGCGGGGTTATTCACTCATGTTGTAATTTTATCATCTTTTATATGAAAGTCAAACTTTAAATCCGTAACAAGATGTGGTACACTGTATTCTATAGATACTCTTTTAAAATTTACTTATAGGAGGCTACAAAGATGATCTACGAATTAAAAAACGACAAAGTGTCTATGTCTTTCAGCGACTTTGGCGGTGAAATCACAGAAATGAAAGTTGACGGCGTAAGTTATATATGGAACGGCGACGAAAAGTTTTGGAAATTTCATGCACCGATTTTGTTTCCGATTGTCGGAAGAACATACGGCGGCGTCATTCGCGTGGAAGGAGAAACATACCATCTCAATTCGCCTCATGGGTTTGGTCGCACGTCCACCTTTGACATGATCGAAAAAACCGACAGCACCATTACATTTAATCTGAAATATTCTGAAGAGACGTTAAAAGATTATCCGTTTAAATTTGATTTGAAAGTGAAATATGAATTGGTGGATACACAAGTAAAAATTTACTATATCGTTGAAAACGTTGACGATAAGAAAATTTATTTCTCGGTGGGAGCGCACACTGCGTTAAATTGCCCATTTGCCCCAAATGATACGTTTGAAGATTATTACTTCGAATTTGCACAAAAGGAAAATGCATCTCTGATCGTGTGCGATGAAAGTGTGTTGGTAACAGACGAGCACCAAGCTTATTTCGACAATGAGAACATCTTAAACGTTAACAAAAAACTTTTTGACAACGATGCCCTTATGTTTGACGACATCGCATCTGACGTCATTTGTCTCAAATCCAAAAACTCGGCACATTATGTCGAATTTGACTTTACCGGGTTCCCCTATGTTGCCTTATGGTCGCCAAAGACAGAAGCACCGTTCGTCTGCATCGAGCCATGGTACGGCTTGCCAGACGAAAGCGGTTTTGAAGGCGATATTAGCACGAAAAAGGGAATTATCCCGTTGGAAGTGGGCAAAATATTTGAATGTTGCCACATGATTACAATACACTAGAGGAGGAAGACTGTATGCCATATATCAATGTAAAGGTTAGCACAAGTCTAACCGCAGAAAAAGAACAGACACTTACGAATAAATTGGGAAAGGCAATTGAAATTTTGCCTGGTAAGACCGAAGCTTGGCTCATGATCGGATTTGAGAGCAGTTGTTCGCTCTATTTCCACGGCGATGGCAACACAGACATGGCATTTGTCGAAGTGAAAATTTTCGGCAAAGCAGATGCCGCGGATTACGACAACTTTACCGCCGAGATCACCAACATACTCCATGAAGAGTTGGCGATCCAAAAAAACTATGTCTATGTGAAATATGAAGAATGTAGCATTTGGGGCTATAACGGAAAGAATCTGTAGATATTGATCAGGATAAAAATAGAACCCCCCGATTTTCACGGTATATCCATGTGAAAATCGGGGGGTTTTGTTTTTGGCATCTCTATGCCTTATGCTATTAATTCCTCGATGCCTATAAAATATTGAGATTCTCTGATGATATGGTTAATGACGGTCTGCGATGGTACACTTCCTTTAACCGCCTCACTCTGCTTCAAGAGGTGATCCAAAAAATTTACAAATTTCTGGCTCTGCTCAATACCATATACAAGCCATTTTTTTATCTCGCATAGCATTTCCTCGTCTACTTTGCCTTTCGACCGAATGACACTTTCGATAAACCTTACCAATTGACCATAAACCCTGTCAAAGTCTCTCTTGAAATCATTGAGTATTTGCACATACTCCGCTTCCAAATCGGGTGTAACCAATTGTATAACCGTGGTGTGCTCCGATTCCTGATGTTTCCAAAATTCTGCCTCATCTAAAGCTCGTAAAATGTTTTGGTCTCCATAATAATATTGCATATGCGCCCCTATCGTGTGTGCGAAACACACGATAGCCTCCCATCTGTTTTCTATACTCTATTATAATCTTTATAAAAAATATTGTGATGGAATTTTACGATTATAGGGGCATATGTGCCGCCCTGTCTACCAGATTTGGATTGTATACCGATTGCATTTGTTGATTCAATCCATTTTTTTGCGAAAGAGTAAAAGCATTTCTTCCAGTTTCTTTTTTAAACCCGTCGATTTCGACGGGTTTAAAATTCGGATTGTTAAGTCCTTCTCACAAACCTAAAAATTCAAGTGTTTCTCGGTTGCGAATCCAATTTTGTATAACTGCTGTTGGGGTATCACTTTTATATTTTGCAATATCAGTTACGCTTATGTAACCTGTTTTATCTGCCATTGTCGCTAAGGTGATCTCATAGCCTTTTGCATTAATTGTTGATTTTATTTGCTTTGACAAGTCTAAATCTCCTCCTTCAAAATGCTACAAACGCCTATTTCTCTTATATTACCACAAAAATATAGAGATTCTGAGGGATAATTCCAAAACAGTTCCAGACAAAAAAAAACCTTTGAAAACCTTTCATTTATAAGGCTTTCAGAGGTTCTCCTATTTATTCCCACTCGCTCATCCAAAGCATATTCTAAACGATTTTGTTTAGCTTTTGTGGTTTATATTATTCTGATTTTTTTAATTATCCATTTGTTATAGGCTATCTGATTTTTTGTTGCCAAAATGTTGCCAGTTAAAATAATCCTTTATACCCTTACTAACAAAATTATTGTATTATGAATCGAGCGGCTTTTCAATATTAAACATTTTTAATTTTCAACAGTATTACTTTATAAAGAACATAAACTTTTATGATAAAATAGCGGAATGCCAAAACAACTTGGTTCTATTTCCAAGTCATTTCGGCACATACCAGATAATCTCTTTAATCAAGATGCCTATATTTAATTACGTCTGAATTTGAAAATGCTTATACTATACTTGTCCATTGCCTATAACGTCCGGCGGCTTGCACTACCTTTCAAACGAGCTATAAACTTTCAATTTCGCACTAACTTTTCTGGGGGTTAGTGCCGCCGTTGTGCCAAACCGCTCGTTATCGGCAGTGCTATTCGTCCATAAAGTTTGATTTTTTTATATCGTTTATGAAGTAACCAATTCCGCTATTTTAGCCGCAACATCTACCATTGATTCTTCAATAGTACTTAAGCCACTTCGCGAGCCAAGTAATGGGCTAACTTCACGTAAATCCTCAAAAGTCGTATTATGTACAATAGGGACAAGTAAATCACGCGCTAGTAAAGCTGAAAGTTCTTTATCGGCTATTCCTTCTCCCTTAACACGTTTAAGAAATGAAGGTGTAACCAATACAATACCAACACGAGATTTTGCCAACCCTTTATCAATTTCACGAAGTAAAGATGAACCTAAAAGAACATCCTTTTCACTAAACCAAATAGTTACACCTTTTGATTCAAGTAAATCGTGTAATTCTTTAGCTGCGTCTTTACGGTCATCCCAAGCGTGACAAAGAAAAACATCTCGCAAATCTGGTAATTGCGAACGCTTCTCAACATTTTCACGCACAGGAGTAAGTGTTAGAATTTCCGCAGGAGTATATAAAATAGTAGAACCAACTGAAGACCAACGTGCTTTCGTCCTAGTTTGTCCGCCACCACTACTACGACTTGTAGAATTGTTTGATGATGAAGAATACGGTGCAGAATATGAGGCATAAGAGTTGTAACTTTGATAACTACCTCCACATGCTGGGCAGTTTGCCCTTCCACTTGCGGTACGATGACCATGAACTGGTGCTGTACATCTTGCCATAGTTTTATTCCCCCTATATTTCTTGAAGAAAATTTTATCCGTCTGTGTGTTATTGAAAAATTTTATCTATATTTATTTAGATTAATATTTAATTGTGCACATCTATTTTTTGTTCGCCGTCAAACCGCACTACGCTGTCTGCATTGCCTATATACGCACTTTTCATTGCGCCAATCAGATAATACTATCTTATTATTCTAGCAGAAAGCCGTTGCTATGTCAACGTAAATCTAGATTTGTGTATTGCTTATTTTGTATTGTATGACGTTGCATTGGCGTAACTGATACAATACAAAACAAGAACATAAAACCTCATATTCCTCGTTCCTAAATATAAACACTCTTACTTTGAAACATTACCAAATTTTAAATTCAATTAGTAATTTTAATATCACTACTTAACAATGTATCATGGTAGCAGCTTAAAATCAATTTATTTATTGCAGAATTGCTTTTAAATTGCTGGCCATGATTTTTTGATTTACTTATATATTGCAGAGCCATTTTTTCACCTCATAGCATCTTGATACTGCGCTATTCCTCAACGCAAATTATAAGTTTTTCATCACCAGTACTTTCACATATACCCATAAATGTTTCAATCATGAGCATTGGCCAAAGACCATACGGACGCCTATATCCGAATGCTCATGCCGAAGTGGCTACCCAATTAAAGAATTTCAATCCTAATGCCAAATTAATGCCACAGACAAAAAATAACCTCTGAAAACCTTTTATTTACAAGGCTTTCAGAGGTTCTCTTATTTATTCCCACTCAATCGTTGCTGGTGGTTTTGAGGTAACATCGTACACGATACGATTAACCTCTTTTACTTCTCGTACAATTCTTGCGGATATTGTCTCTAGTATATCATACGGTATCTTAGCCCATTCGGCTGTCATGGCGTCTACGCTATGGATAGCACGCAGTGCAATCGTATAGCCGTAGGTTCTTTCATCATTTTTAACACCAACCGAACGCAAGCCGGTCAAGATGGCAAAGTACTGCCAAATCTGTTTGTCTAAGCCGTGGTTCTTGATTTCTTCTCTAAAGATGAAATCTGCTTCTCTTAATATATCCAATTTTTCTTTTGTGAGTTCACCGATTACCCGAACGCCAAGACCAGGGCCAGGGAACGGTTGTCTGTTGACCATTGCGTCTGAAATGCCCAACACGGTGCCGACATTTCGTACTTCGTCTTTAAACAAATCTTTGAGTGGCTCAATAATTTCTTTGAAGTCGATTACGTCTGGCAACCCGCCTACATTGTGATGGCTCTTGATGACCGCGGCGTTTTTCGTGCCACTCTCAAGAATATCGGGATAAATGGTGCCTTGTACAAGAAAATCGACAGAGCCGATCTTTTTGGCTTCTTCCTCAAACACACGAATAAACTCTTCGCCGATAATTTTACGCTTTGTCTCTGGGTCTGTTACGCCGGCTAACTTGCCCAAAAATCTATCTTGTGCATTGATTCTGATGAGGTTGATGTCGAATTGCTTCTTGCAGATTGCTTCGACCTCATCGCCCTCGTTTAATCTCATCAAACCGTGGTCTACAAAGATACAAGTCAAATTTTTGCCGATTGCCTTGTGTACCATAACTGCGCAAACTGTTGAGTCGACGCCGCCTGATAATGCACACAATACTTTTCCGTCTCCTACTGTTTCTTTAATCGACGCGATCATTTGGTCTGCGAAATCTTGCATCACCCAGTCCCCTTTAAGGTGACATTTCGTAAACAAAAAGTCATGTAGCAATTTGGCACCACTCTCAGTCGTTACTTCATTTGGTTCGACTGTTAGCATTGGAACACCGATCGCCTTAATTTCGGCACATTCTGTGACGATTGAAGCGTCACCCATGAGGATGATGCCTTTCGGATTTTTTGCCTTAATGGTTTCGACTGGTGTATCACAGGATAAAACTTCTGCATACACGCTTAGGTCACGGATCTTTCGTGCGACCAATTGGTTATTCTGTACCCCAAAATCCAAAATGATTACGATTTCATTATGCATAAAAAAACTCCTCCACTAACGATACTATTTAATATTCGACGCTGTAGTTTGGTGCTTCTTTTGTAATTTGTATGTCATGCGGATGGCTCTCTCTCAAACCAGCACTGGTAATTCTGATAAACTGTCCGCGATTTTTTAATGCCTCGATTGTTTCCGTACCACAGTATCCCATACCCGATCGAAGACCGCCCATCAACTGGTAGATCATGTCGCCAACGAGACCACTGTACGCGATACGCCCCTCCACACCTTCTGGCACAAGTTTTTTAGAGTCGGCTTGAAAGTATCTGTCTTTGCTGCCCTTTTCCATCGCGGCAATAGAGCCCATTCCACGGTATACTTTGTATTTACGGCCTGCGTACAACTCCGTTGCACTCGGGCTTTCTTCACAACCAGCAAACAAACTGCCAAGCATGCAGACGTTTGCGCCTGCCGCAATTGCTTTTGTCAAATCGCCTGAAAACTTGATTCCGCCGTCTGCAATGACCGGTATGCCATATGGTTTTGCCGCTTCTGCACAATCATAAATGGCCGTAATCTGTGGCACACCGATGCCTGCTACAATTCTTGTGGTACAAATAGAGCCGGGGCCTATGCCTACCTTCACGGCGTCTGCACCTGCCTCAATCAACTCAACCGTCGCATCGCCTGTCGCCACATTGCCTGCGATCAGCTGCAAATCTGGGTATGCGCGTTTGATGAGTTTCACCGTCTCAATTACGCCCCGTGAATGTCCATGAGCCGTATCAATGACAATGACATCCACCTTTGCTTTCATCAGTGCTTCGATTCGATCCAACACATCTTTGGTTGCGCCAACGGCGGCACCCACCAACAGTCTACCTTGGTCGTCCTTGGCCGAGTTTGGATATTTGATTGCTTTTTCGATGTCTTTGATTGTGATAAGCCCTTTTAAATTGCCTTCGCTATCTACAATGGGCAACTTTTCTATCTTGTATTTTGTCAGAATTTGTTTGGCTCCTTCAAGGGTTGTCCCTTCCGCCGCCGTAATCAAATGTTCTTTTGTCATCGCATCTGCTATTTTTTTGTTATGGTTCATTTCGAAACGCAAATCTCTATTTGTAATGATGCCGACAAGTTTGTCATTTTTTGTGATCGGCACGCCCGATATATGGTATTTGCCCATCAACTCGTTTGCTTCATATACATAATGGTCGGGGGATAAACTGAATGGATCTGTGATGACACCGTGCTCCGAACGCTTTACTTTGTCCACTTCTGATGCTTGTTCCTCGATCGACATATTTTTGTGTATGATGCCGATACCACCCTGTCTCGCCAATGCAATTGCCATTCGTGATTCTGTCACCGTGTCCATACCCGCACTCATAATCGGCGCATTTAATACAACCTTTTTGGTTAAATGAGTCGTCAGGTCTACCTCATGCGGCAATATATCAGATTTGGTCGGCACTAATAGTACATCATCAAATGTCAAACCTTCTTTTAAAAACTTATCCATCTCTCATACTCCTACCCTTTGACTTTTTTCGAAAGTTTACCAAATAAAGCCCCCGTTGTCAAACGAAAATATCACGAAAAATGATAGCAAATCGACAACATTCTTGACATATATCATTTTGGGTTTCAAAGTAAGCCTACGCCGCTTCTTCAGGCTAGAATTTTTCCCACAAACAAAGTCGAATCGTCATTGATATTTGGTGGCGTATATATTATGATAGTAGTGGTACAAATTTCCACCTAATAAATATATAATCTTGTCTTTGGAGGTATTTTATGCACGTTAAGCAATCGTACCCATTTCGAAAGTTCTGCGCACACGGTCTTATCTATGCGCTGTTTCTCATCACGTCTCTACTTGGCTTCACCCTTTTGCAAAAGCCCGTGCTCGCCGAACCCCCAACCAACAACACGCTAACTGTCAGCATGACAGACGAAGAATCGTTGATTACGGAGCGCATCGTGTACAACGGCTTTAAACGGCTCGGTGTAAATGTCGTCATTCAGCGGCTTGGCATAAAAACGGCGATGGAGGCGGTCAATAATGGCGAAAGCCAAATCCTTGCCACCCAAACCGCGCAAATCCTGGGTTTATACGAAAACTTGGTGCAGGTGCCTGTGCCCATTTCGACGGTTGACTTTTATGTATACACAAAAGACGCGTCTACGAAAAATTTTCAGTCTTGGTCTGATCTTTCGGGCATGACCGTGGCGTACAACAAAGAAAACCTATACCTACAAAACCATCTTCCGAAAGATTGTAAAGCGATTGTGAAAAAAGAAAGTTCCGCACAGTTGATTGAGACGCTTATCGCAGGGGGAGTGGATGCCGTGGTCATCACAATCCCTGAGAAATCTGGTTATCTTGTCAAAAAAGGCATCAAACAAGCAGGGCGTGTCGACTCTGTGCCTGTCTATACCTATATCAATAAGAACTACGCCGATCTTGTGCCGCGTTTGACAACCGCCTATGAAGAAATGGTCGCCGACGGCACCATGGAGAAGCTAAAAAAACAGCAATCGATCTCAACCAGCCCCACCCACGAGAAGATCATTCTTCATGTGTCCTCTTACAATTCTGAGATGGGTTGGGAGTCTGATCTCATACGAGGTCTACGTGACTCTTTTAAATTACAAAAAAATTCTGTGTATTTTAATTTTCCGCTCAATCTTCGCGAGCTCCATAATATAGACAGCCAGAAAAACGCTCTCAAAGGTGCCATCTGCTCTACATTTTTAGACCGAAGCCCCGATGTTATTATTGCCTCTGACAACGATGCCCTTGATTTTGTCATCACCAACTACTATAAGCTATTCAAAGGCCTTCCCGTTGTTTTTTGTGGCGTCGATAACTATACGTCTGAAACGCTACATGACTTCGAACAGTCGATCACTGGCATCGTCGAGGACGTTTCTGCCGTCGACACGGTCAAAAAAATGTTAGAAATTTATCCTGATACCCGCTCGATTTATGTTGTCAACGACAGTTCCCCTTCTACGCGCAACCTGAAAAACGTTATCCGGAAGAAATTACAGCCTTTTGAACAACGTGTACAGATCACCTATAGCGATGATATGCCATTTGATGCCTTGCAGGCAAAGATCCGGTCTTTCGATGACGATACGTTGGTTTTGGTCGGTTCTTATTTTGTCGACAGTGACAACCAGTTCTTTGCAGAAAGTGAAGTGGCAAAGGCTATTTCTGCGGCCAGCAAGCGCCCTGTTTTTTGCTTAATGCCCATTGATATGGGGTTCGGATTTTTTGGTGGTAAGATGACGAACGGCTACAACCATGGGTTTACCGCCGGTGAAATGGCCAGAAAAATTTTGAATGGCACCGACATATCCTATCTACCCGTCGTTTCGACAGCCGAACACCTAAACCGCTGGACATTCGATTACGCCGTGGCAAAACAGTTTGGTGTGCCGACCCGCTATTTCCCGA
>JAVBJY010000234.1:0-4465 GCA_031546735.1 Eubacteriales bacterium | reverse complement strand
TAAAAGAAAAAAACGACTTGATCGATTTTCAGCTTAAAATGGCGATGCACGTACAGCGTTCGATCATACGTGAGCAGAACGAGACGGTCAATGGCGTGCAAGTCATTAGCAAATATATGCCGGCTCTCGACGTGGGCGGTGATTTTTACGACATCGTCAAGCTAGATGAAGATTGCATCGGTGTCGTAATCGGGGACGTGTCGGGGCACGGCATATCGGCGGCGCTTCTCACCTCCATGATCAACATGATGTTTAAGACATTGGTCGAAAAATACGCACAGCCCAATTTGCTTTTGTTTCAGATGAACAACCAGTTTTTCTCGGTGTTTAAAGACTCAAACCACGAAATGTACGCCTGTGTATTCTACGCCATCATTGATACCAAAAACAAAAAAATTAAATTCTCCAATGCTGGTCAGACCTATCCGTATTTTGTAAGCGGCAAGACAAGAAAAGCGCGAGAGCTGGAACTGGGCGGTATGCCCGTTGGGCTGATGAAAAATACATTGTATGAGTTTAAGACGATTGACTACGAAGAGGGCGATCTGCTGTTTTTTAACACAGACGGCTTGTCGGATTACTTTTACAAAGACAGACCAGACAAGTTCACCTTCGAGCTGAAGCACATTCTTGAAACAAGTGTAGGCCATGATTCTTCAACAGACATTATCGATCTGGTGTTGGCGTCGTTCTATGATTTTAATGATGACAAGAAGTTTGAAAGTGACGACGTGAGTATTATTTTGTGTAGTTTATAAGGAATGTGGTGCATTTAATCTTGAGAGAGAATGAATTAATAAGTGCTGTAACTGGACTAATCAAAATATATGAGAGACTTTCATGCGAAAACAAGCAAAACTTCAATATTTTCTCCATACTTCGTAATTCAGATGAAGAGGTAATGCTTCATTCCAGATTTATTTTTGAATTACTCAATCCGACCGGTACACATTCAATGAATGGGGCTTATTTAACGGCTTTTGTTGATACGATAAGAGATTTTGTTAAATTACCGTTTATTCATAATGAAGCCATTGACAAATCCTCTGTATTCAGAGAAAAATACAATATAGATTTACTCATTCTCTTATCAAATGGATATACCATTATTATAGAAAATAAGATTTTTGCAAGCGACCAACCGAAGCAGCTTGAACGCTATTACAATACGATTGTTAAAGACTTTGGAAGAGACCCAGAAAAAGTTATCATATTATATCTGACTCTCGACGGGCATGAACCATCAGCTGAAAGCATAGGAGATTTAAAACATGAGGTTCATTGTATCAACTATGCAAATGAAATTTTGCAATGGCTAGATAAATGTCTTAATTTAAGCCTAGATTACAAGCCGTTATATGAGGTCATAAAGCAATATAAAAACTTAGTGAAAGACTTAACCGATGTAGGTGTAAAGGATAGTGTAGTGATGACAGAAACTGCAAATTTGATATTGAATAGCAAGGAAAGTTTTAAATCTGCAAATGCTATAAAAAATGCACTTCCAGCTGCTCAAACAAAAGTTATGCAAGATGTATTCGCTATATTTGAAAAGGAAATGTACAACCAATCAAAATTAAGGGCGTATAACTGCCTAGATGATATTAGAGATTACTATACCAAGAGGGGGCAAGAAGTATGTCCCCATCAGTTCTATTCGCTAAAATCGTATTCAGATGGCGATTTTTGCTTTGACTTTTGCCTTTATATTGAGATAGCTCATACTTTGTATTATGGATTTATGTTTGTGGAGAGACTTGATGAGGGCAGGCTAGAGGCAGTAGCAAAAGAAGATATTGAAAAAGATAATCCTGCTATTTATAACGAGTGCAAGAATTTGTTGTCAACGTTAATGAGTTTTGGTAAAAATACTTCTGATATGAGCCTATACTGGAATTACTTTTATGACAATACGGGTAATCCATATGATTTTAAGCAATTTAGCGATAACTGCATTGATCTGTACATGAATTTAGAAAATGAGATTAAAAATATGACCAGTGAGTTGTCCACAATAATTAATAACTATTAGCCACTAAACATTACACATGCCATTCTTTGAACGGTTTTACGTCACTGCACAGATGAAAGTACAATACAAAGGAATCTTCTCGAAGAGATGCACCGTTCTTCTTGGGTGGGTTCCTTTTTTGTGTCTGCTTATAAGTTATAAGCGCAATGAAAAGTATGTGTTGAAAGTTGTCGAGAACTTTGATATACTTTTTTAGAACACGCCAAAAATCGCACAAACTATATGGGGGGCATATGTCGTTATGTTTAAATCTTCAAAAGGGCAGTATGTAATGGCAAACAGAAGCCAGGAGAGACCTCTCCTGAGAAAATATATTACCATTGTCGTTTCGGTTGTATCCGTCTTTGCTGTTTTATTTGTAACGGGGGCTTTTTTTTATGTCAAAACCCACGCCGGTTTTGAATACAACAGCGAGGTACAAGTCGAAAAAAATCTGGGCATCACTCCTAGCGAAACAAAGACCGAGAGCAAAGACAAAGGCAAGATAAGTCTAGTCGATGCGGCCACCGAAACCCCCGCCAAAACGAATTTTTTGGTCGTAGGCGTTGATAAAAATGAATCCTTAACCGATTCGATTATGGTATTTGGATATGACAACGAAAACAACAAAATCAGCGTTGTGTCCATTCCGCGAGATACCTATGTGACCTTATCCCCAAGCCAAGTTAAGACGTTGCAAAAAGAAGGACACACGGTTCCCGCAAGCGGCGTCATGAAGATCAACGCCGTGAATGTATACGGCGGCAAAAAACATGGCATGGAATATTTACAGCAAGAGATAGAAGAAATATTGGGCATTAAGATTCACTATTATGCCGTTGTCAATCTGGAGGGCTTTCGGCATATCGTCGACACCATCGGAGGCGTTTGGTTTGATGTGCCTGCGGGTGGTCTGTACTATTCAGACCCGATGCAAAATCTACAAATCAACATCAAAGGCGGCCATCAACTGCTAGACGGCAAAAATGCAGAAGGGCTTGTGCGGTTCCGCCATGGCTATGCGGCACAAGATTTGAAGCGAGTGGAAGTGCAACAACAATTTTTCAAAGAGTTTTTGAAGCAATTTATGGATAAGGACACATTGGTTAAAAATGCGCCCAGTCTGTTGATGGACTTTCTTACATATGTCAATACGAATTTTAGCGTCACCGATTTGCCAAAATATGCATCGTGCCTCACAAAGATAGACGTAAACAATGTCTGGAGCACAACATTGCCGGGCTATGCCACAATGGTGGGGGATGCGTCTTATTATATGTGCGACAAAGACCTGACAAAGCAAATGGTACGCGAATTTTTCTACTCGGTAAAAGACGAGACACAAGGCGCGGACGGCGTGCAACCCGATGGTGCAACCGGAAGCGAGTTTGTGACAGAATATAAAACGCCTGTGGTCGTATATGGCCAACACGCGAGCACGCCGTCAGGCAAAAAGAGCGGCACGGCACCTGCAAAGAAACCGGCTGCTACAACGCCACAATCATCTGCCGCGCCATCAACATCGGCGACGCCATCGTCTTCCGACATGCCAACGTCGTCTGCTGTGCCGCCGGAGGGTGGCGAGGTGTTGCCATCTGTCGAACCTGGGGCAGAAACGGTCGGGCAACCGATAGAATCGCCAGTGCCACAAGCAGACCCATTGGTCACACCGGGCACCGGTGCTGCGACTGGTACTGGTGTTGAAGGGCAACCGGTAGCGCCGGGTGTCGTAACAGACCAAACACAACCCGTGCAAGGGGTAGACCAAGGGGCGGGTAGTGCTGTGCCACCGCCAGAGGCGGCGGTACCGTTGCCGGCAGATCAAACACAACCCGCGCAGGCAGTGACCCAACCGACGAGTGCGGTGCAATAAAGCGAATATGCTACGTATGAACAAGTTTAGAACCCTGCGGTTTACCGCAGGGTTCTTTATGGTTTGCAATTAAAAAACGCCTTGAATTTTATATTCAAAGCGTCTTGACCAACGATACGGTTTTAGAATTCACATCATTTTGCGATTGTGACAGTCCCTTTAATAGTCCCTACAGTTTTGTTGCCGCTATTTTTAACAAAGAGATAATATTTACCTTCAAATCCATTTACCGTAAAAGTGCTCTTAATAATACCTGTTTCGCCATAAATATCGCCATTGCCATAGTATGTTGTTCCAAACTTATCCTTGTCTTTCATAAACCCAACAAGCATAGAACTTTTACCATTAGATGTTATATCAAAAGTAATGGCATCAGCCCCTCGTATATCACATAAATCGAGTGCGATGTATTTTCCTGCTTCAAGTGTAGGTATATCAATTTTCACCACTTGGTTATCGTTTGCGGCATCTGTACCCTTTTCGGTTCTGACCTCTGTAAAAGGTTTAGATTTATCAAATGAAACCGTATTTGTGGATTCATCATAATGAACCTCAATATCTAATAACTTTGCAAATTCAGT
>JAVBJY010000032.1:0-3504 GCA_031546735.1 Eubacteriales bacterium | reverse complement strand
ATTGGCGACCTTCTCTCGTGTCGACAGGGAGAAAGGCAAGTCGATAATGATCGGGCACACCAGAAAACCACTTCTCGTTTAGCGCCCTCGCTTTCGCATGAAACAAGTCACAGACCTGCTTTCCAAAATTACGGCTACCCGAGTGAATCATGATGCCTAGATAGCCGTCATCATCTTCTTGCAGCTCAATGAAATGATTGCCACCACCAAGCGTCCCGACTTGAAAGTATCCAGATTCGATCTGCTCTGTTAGCTCTGGATTGGCCTCATATCGATCAAGTTCGTTCTTGGATCTATCAAGCGTTTCACAGCGTTGCGGCTTTTTATGTCGATTGAAGCCAACCGGAATATTTCTCAAGATGTCTCCAACGATCGCCTGTATGAGGCTTCCGTTGCCAGTCATGATATCTCTTATTTCACAAACCTGAATATCCGTGCCCACAAATGCCATGCCGCATCCAATGTCTACGCCAACCGCATTGGGAATCATAACACCTTCTGTGGCGATAACCCCGCCAATCGGCATCCCCATGCCTGTATGCGTATCCGCCATCAATGCCACCCATTGATGCAGAAACGGTAAGTTTGAAAGGTTGTATGCCTGCTCGACGCATGATGCCTCTATGTTGCTTTCGTCTGGCAACCAAATTTTGATTGGCACCTTTGTGTTTTCGTTCGCGATAACAAACATGTGCTCATCTCCTGTTTTTGTTTGTAAATCTTATGCTGTCATAATAGCATCATTTTCCATTTCAATCATTTAAAAAAGTTTGCGAAGCCATTTGATTTATATTAAAATGAAACGGAAAAGAGGCGATTCGATGGCTACATTTTCAGAGCTCGTTAAGAATTTTAATAAAATCAGAGACTACATGCGTGATTTTTATATTTATGGCTTTAAATCACGCGCAGACTTTAGTCGCAAATCGTTGCGCACATATGACAACGAAAAACGACGAATTGAAGGCTACCTTGGCGAATATATGAAATGGTCGTATGCAAAGGGTGGCAAAAAGATTTTTATTTCTCTTGATTCTTCTAAAATCAGTCAAAACCCTTTGTACGCCGCATGGAAGTCAAAAAGCTTTACCTCTAATGATATTGAGCTTCATTTCTATTTACTCGATGTCTTATCAAAAGGGCAACGGTTGCCTGTATCGGCGTTAACAGAGATCATCAGCCGTAAAAGCGCCAAAACATTTGATGTGCAGACCATCAGACTAAAATGCATTGAGTATGCACATGAGGGCATACTCGTCTCCGAAAAAAGTGGCAATACGTTGCTTTACAGCGTTTCAACGTGTTACTTTTCTGCCTTATCAAATGCGTTTCCGCGCCTTTTAGATTCGATCAAGTTTTTTCAGGAAACGGCTCCATTTGGCGAAGTGGGGAATTACATTCTTGATAATGAGGATGAGAAAAATGATGCCTTTTCGTTTAAGCACCACTACATCGTACACACCCTTGAAGACTTGGTTTTATTTGATATATTGCAATCGATTAGAAAGAATTGCGGTATACAATTTGAAAACTACAGTGAGCGTACACAAGCAACTACTTTTTACGAGGGTATTCCTCTCAAAATATTTGTGTCTGTCATCACTGGCAGGCGATATGTTTGCATTTATACAGCCAAGAGAAGCCGCTTCACCTGTTTTAGGTTAGACTATGTAAAGGCAGTGAAATGTCTTGCACTTTGTACCGATGCTGAATCGCTTCGAGATCAGTTGGAGCGGAACTTGGGCAAAGTTTGGGGGGTCGGATTTGGTCGGATAAGCCGAAACGAGATTCTGTCGATGAAGCTATCGATCGATGAAGAAAGAGATTCGTATATGATTGAGCGCATTAACCGAGAAGGTCGTGGCGGCAAGCTTGAAAAATTAGACACCAACCTATTCCTTTACACCAAGGAATGCTTCGACGCCTCCGAAATGGCCCCTTGGATAAAAACCTTTATTGGCCGAATTGTCGCGCTTGAATGTTCTAATCACAAGATTGTGGACAGATTTTATGAGGATGTAAAACAGATGTATAATATGTATTGCGAGGAGGGATAATCGTGGAGCTTTTTTCGGAAGTGTACAGCTGCTACTTCACCGCAATGCGAAAAGTTTTGGAAACGTCACATAGAGAGTCCCTTACGTACAATGAAGTTACGGATATTATCAGCAAAAGTGCGTACACCGACAGCGGATTTTACATAATGCCTTATTTAGCGTCGGGTGAGTGGCGCTTGCTAAAAAAAGAGGATACCTGCTTCCGCTCTGAACTGGATTCAGATAAACTAAACATACCGATGACTCATTTGCAACGCGCATGGCTAAAATCTGTGCTCACTGATAAACGCATGGCGCTCTTTCTTGATGACGATGAAATCAGAAAACTGTCCCTTCCTCTCGAAGATGCAGAACCATTATATGAATCAAATGACTTCCACTTTTTTGATGCTGCTACAGACGGCGATCCATATGCCAATGAACAATATATCAAAAATTTTAGAAACATTTTGTCTGCTATTAAAAGCAAGTCTACCCTGCTCATTTCGTATGACAGCGGAAAGGGCAAACGTTCACATGCACAATATATGCCACTGAAACTTAACTATTCGGAGAAAGACGACAAATTTAGACTTGTCGCTGTGAGCATAGGGCAAAGGCGAAATGAAAAAGTGATTCTGAATCTATCAAGAATCAAAACAGTCACGTCCCCTCCGCTGGCTGAAGATGGCATCATCATACATACAGAAGATGTGCTGAACAAAGCACGCTGCAAAGAGCCTGTTGTACTGCAAATTCTTCAAGGCAGAAATGCGCTGGAGCGGGTTCTGTTGCAATTTTCCTCGATAGAAAAACAGACAGAATATGACGAGGCAACCAATACCTATACTTGCAAATTTTTTTATGATAGACAGGATGAAACTGAACTTCTGATCCGGATACTTAGCTTTGGACCTGTTGTGAAAGTGCTTGGACCGGAAAGTTTTCTTAGGCAGATCAGAAGCAGGATCAAAACGCAAATGGGGATGGATGCCTAGCATTCTAAACAAGTATACCGACACCAACAACCGAAATGCATCTGTATGCACCTATTGGTTGAAAAGCATAATAGAAAGTATTACGATATATCAATATCTTGTGAGTTAAAAGTTCTCAACAAAAAAACAGTAGCCATCTGACAAAAAAAGATGATAAAATTTGCAAATACAATATTGCTAGGTTTTCGAAATTCATTTACAAGACAAGCAAGCTTCAATTGGTTTGTGGTGGTAGTGATAGGGCTTCTAATCGGTCACGATGGAATTGGGGTAACGTCAATTGTAAGAGAGCTCGGTCTCGATCCTAGACACTACGAAAACATGCTTCATTTCTTTCGGAGTGAAGCATGGAAGATGAATAAGCTAGTCACAACATGGGTCAGCATTGTAAAAGAAAATGCTCCTATACACATGTATGGAGTTGTATCTGTGCTTATCGGTAATGCAAACAAGCAATTCTCGCTACCGCT